>JBGSWX010000156.1:0-25130 GCA_041751695.1 Burkholderiaceae bacterium
GGCGCTGGGCAGTCCTGTCGAAGATCTCACAACTGCGCGTGCTCGACCAACGCTTTGGTGGCAGCGGCCAGTACCTTCCGGCCGGCACGTCAAGTGGGACACGTTGTTCGCAACGGTTTCGCCGCCTGCTGCGGCACCGGACGCGCGATAATCTCGCGCTTCTTCGCAACTCGCGCTCAAGATGGAAACGCAAACTGCCCCCGGCAAGGAAACACTCGGCTTTCAAGCCGAGGTCAAGCAGCTGTTGCAGCTGATGATTCACTCGCTGTACAGCAACAAGGAAATATTTTTACGGGAATTGATCAGCAACGCCTCGGATGCGTGCGACAAGCTGCGCTTTGAAGCGATGTCGCAGCCGCAGCTGCTCGAAGGCCATTCGGAGCTCGGCATTAGCGTGGCGTTGGACCCGGCGGCACGCACGATCACGGTGTCTGACAACGGTATCGGAATGTCGCGCACCGATGCGATCGAGCACCTGGGAACGATCGCCAAGTCGGGCACGCGCGAGTTTTTCTCGCAGTTGTCGGGTGATCAGCAGAAGGACGCTCAGCTGATCGGGCAGTTCGGTGTCGGCTTTTATTCGAGCTTCATCGTGGCCGATCGCGTCACCGTCGTATCACGGCGCGCCGGCACCGGTGCATCCGAGGCGATTCGATGGGAGAGCGACGGCGGAGGTGAGTTCACGATCGAGCCGGCGCAGCGTGCGGAGTCAGGCACCGACGTCACGCTGCATTTGCGCGACGGTGAAGACGAGTTCTTGTCGGCTTCGAAACTGAAGTCGGTGGTCATGCGCTACTCGGATCACATCTCGCTGCCGATTCGGATGCGCAAGGAAGTGTGGGACCCAGATAAGAGCGAATACCGGCCCACCGACGAGCTCGAGACGATCAATCAGGCCAGTGCGTTATGGACGCGCGCCAAATCGGACATCACCGACGAGCAGTACCGCGAGTTCTACAAGCATGTGTCGCACGACTTTGGCGATCCGCTGGCGTGGACGCACAACCGGGTGGAAGGCCGCACCGAGTACATCCAGCTGCTGTATCTGCCCGAGCGCGCGCCGTTCGATCTGTGGGACCGCGATCAGCGGCATGGCCTGAAGCTGTACGTCAGGCGCGTTTTCATCATGGACGATGCGGGCGATTTGATGCCTGCTTATCTGCGCTTCGTGCGCGGCGTGATCGACTCGTCGGACCTGCCGCTGAATGTCTCGCGTGAAATTCTGCAGGAGAGCCGCGATGTCAAGTCGATCCGCGAAGGATCGACCAAGCGCGTGCTCGGCATGCTCGAGGACCTGGCCGAAAACCAGAAAGACAAGTACGGCGCGTTCTGGAAGGAATTCGGGCAGGTGCTGAAGGAGGGTGTCGGCGAAGACGCCGCCAATCGCGAGCGCATTGCGAAGTTGTTGCGATTCGCGTCGACCACTCGCGATGCGCAGGATGTATCGCTCGCCGACTACGTCGCCCGCATGAAGGCCGCGCAAAAGGCGATTTACTACGTGACCGCCGATTCGCTCGAGGCGGGCAAGATGAGCCCGCATCTGGAAGTTTTTCTGCGTAAGGAAGTCGAAGTGTTGATTCTCACCGACCGCGTCGACGAGTGGATGCTGTCGTTCCTGAGCGAGTTCGACGGCAAGCCGCTGCTGTCAGTGGCCAAAGGCGATCTCGACCTCGGCGATCTGGCCGATGCCAATGAGAAGGAAGAGCAGCGCAAAGCGGTCGAGCAGAGCAAGGATCTGATCGAAGCGGTCAAGGCCGCGCTCGGCGAGCGCGTCAAGGACGTACGAGTGACCTTGCGCCTGACCGACTCGCCCGCGTGCATCGTGGCCGATGAGCACGCAATGAGCCAGCATCTGCAGCGCTTGCTGAAAGCGGCCGGGCAGAGCGCGCCGGCCTCCCGGCCGGTGCTCGAGCTCAATCCGCATCACCCATTGGTAGAGCGACTCAAACCCCACGATCCGCAACTGCCCGAGTGGTCGGCACTGCTGCTCGATCAGGCGGTGCTGGCCGAAGGTGGGCAGCTCGACAACCCCGCGCAGTTCGTGAAGCGATTGAATACGATGCTGCTCAATGCCGGCTAAGCCGGCCGCGCCGTCGCTGCGCGGTTTTCCTCCGGTCATCGACCGTCACATCGAGCGCCTGATCCTTGGCAGTTTTCCCTCCGAAGCGTCACTCGCTGCCGGCCAGTATTACGCGCACCCGCGCAACCAGTTCTGGCGGCTGCTGTCCGATCTGCTCGACGAGCCGCTGGTTGCGCTGCCGTATCGGCAGCGCCTGGTGCGCGTGTTGACGCATCGGCTCGGCGTCTGGGATGTGCTGCAAGCCTGCGATCGGCAGGGCAGCGGGGATGCTGCGATCCGCAACCAGAAGGCCAATGCTTTCGCGCGCCTGCGCCGGTTGGCGCCGCACCTGTCGAGTGTGGCCTTCAATGGACAGGCGGCGGGGCACTACGCGGGTGGGTTTGCGGCCGCGGGCTTCAGAACGACGGTGTTGCCGTCTTCGAGCCCGGCGCATGCGGGAAGCTCGTACGAGCAGAAACGGACCGTCTGGCGGGCGTGGTGGACCGCTTCGCCCTCTAAAGGCGGGCCAGCCCCGGGCCAATAGGCCGAGATGCGGCCTAATGGGCGGCAATTACCGGCGCCGCCAAGCTGCCTTAATCGGCTAATCTTTCCACCCTCGGGCGCGGCCGTCGTGCCCCCACAACAACTCACTTGTGAGCGCCACACCCAATTCGACTCCCGGACGCGCCAGTCGCACGACGGTTCACCGCGTCATCGGCGAAATGCGCAAGATGGTGCGCACGCAGTTCGAGCCGCTGCTGCCCGAGGCTGCGCGCGAAGCAATTCAAGCGATTGACGCGGACGACACCGCTTCGGCGACGCTGAAAAAATCGGTGCGCCGGCTGCTGGTCGATCAGCGCGAATTTTCCAATGCGTTTTTCACCGCGGTCGACAGCCACATCGATGCTGCGATCGACGAGCTGTTCAGCGGCGGCGGTGAAAAGAAATCGGGCGCACCGGCCGGCGGCAACGCGTTGAGCCTGTCGCTGGTCGAGTACGACGAGATGGAAGAAGCGATGGTGATCGATCGCTTTTCATCCCGCATTCGCAATGCGGCCGACGCATCGTTTAATCCGCTCACACAGCGGCTCGCCAGGGCGCTGCAAATTCCGGGGTTGGGCGATCGTGAAAACCCGCTTCATCCTGTGCGTTTTTGCCGCGCGCTGGGCGACGCGATCGACAAGCTCGGGTTCAAGGGCGATCAGCGCCATGCGGTGCTCAAGGCGTTCGATGTCAGCCTATTGAAGCCTTTGGTGGCTGTTTACACCGCGCTCAATGACGACTTGCAAGGCAAGGGCGTGCAGGAAGGCGCCGCCGCGTCGTCCGGCTACAAAAACACCACCGCCGGTTTTCGAAATACGATGATTGGCGGCGCCAGCTCGGGCCGGCCGTCGCAGCAGGGCCAGATGCCTGGACAGGCCACCGGCGCCACGGCAGAGCAGCTGCTGAGCGCGCTGTATCAGCGCATGCAAGTGCCGGTCACTCCGGGCGGCATGCGGCCGATGCCGATGATGCACACGCAGCAGCCTGCGATGCCGATGTTCGATCGGGTTGAGCCGGTGACGGGCGCCTCGCCGATGTCGCCCGGCTTCGTCATCACCGGCGCGATGTCGATGCCGGTCGCGCCCGGCACACCGATGCAGTTTGCCGCCATCGATCCGGGTCTGCTGGCATCGATCAACGAAGTGCAGCGCTTGAACGCCATGGCCACCATGGCCGGCAAGAGCGGAGCCGCAGCGCAGATGATCAGCGAGCGCGACGAGGCGCATTTGCGCTCGCACGTCGCTGAAAAAGCGACCAAGCAGATCGACAAGCTGACGATCGAGCTGGTCGGCATGGTGTTCGATCGCATTCATCAGGACAAGCACCTGCCGGTGGAAATCAAGACCGCGATATCGCGCCTTCAGTTTCCGATCATGAAGATAGCGCTGTCGGATTCCGATCTGTTCGTCTCGCCGGTGCAGCCGGCGCGCCGGCTGATGGATCGCATCGCCAGCACCGGCATCGGCTGGCGACCCGAAGGCGAGGATAACGTTCGTTATCTGTCCGAGGTCACCAAGGCGGTCAACACCGTGGTCCTCGCGATCAACGACGGCCCGCCGATTTTCGAGAAGGCACTCGGCGAGTTCGAGCAATACCTGGCCGAGGAGCGGGTGCGCGACGATGACCCGGTCACACGCGCGAAGCGAGCGCTCGAGGAGGCCGAGACGCGCGAGATCATGTCGATTAACGCCGCCATCGGCATTCGGCAAGCGTTCGACGGCGTGCAAATCGAATCGTATCTGCGCGACTTTCTGCTGGGAGCCTGGGTCAAGGTCCTGGTCGCCGCGACGCTGCGCGAGCGCACGCAGCCGTCGTTCGCCAAGAAGTTTCGCGATGTCGTGCCCGATGTCGTGTGGAGCGTGCAGCCGAAGATCGATCCGGAGGAGCGCAAGCGCCTGGTCAAGACGATTCCCGCGGTGCTCAGTACGGTGCGCGAGGGCCTGCAGCTGACGGACTTTTCTGCTTCCCAATCGCAGGAATTTTTTTCGCGCTTGATGACCTCGCACGCGCAGGCCGTCAAGGCGCTCGAAGTCGCCTACGGCACCGGCGCTCCGCTCGACCCGGCAGCGTTCAAGCGCAAGTTCGATGAAGTCAAGATCGTCGAGCCGCCGCCGATGGTCGAAGAAGAACCCCAGTACCTCACCATCACACCGGAAGCCGTGCGCAGCGCAGTGGCCGCCAATCATGCGGAGGTCAATCTGGTGGAGGCGCCACTGACCGTGCAGCCCGAGGAGATGATCCCGATCGAGAAACTGTCCGACGGCGACATCGACGTCATGATCGGAGGCTGGCAGCGCGGCACCTGGTTCGATCTATGGACCGGCGAGCAGACCGAGCGCGTGCGCCTGCGCTGGATCAGCCCGCGCCGCAATTTTTATCTGTTCACGTCCGCCGAGACCGGCAAGGCGCACAGCTTGGCGCCGCTGATATTGCGTGGCTACGTGCGCGCCGGACGACTCAGGACGACCGAGAGCGCGCCGCTGTTTGAGCGCGTGGTCGACGGCCTGATGCGCGATCTGCAGCCTGAAGGCGCGCCGGCTTAGTGGCCTGTAACAGCCGAATCCAGGCCGAAGGACGCGCCACTCGGCGTGCAGGGCTAGGCGCAAAGCACAGCAATACTCGAAGGTATTGCGAGCATTTGCAACGCCGCCATGCGCGTCGATGGCGTGGCAGGCGGGCTAGGCATTTGGCCGTTACAGGCGACTAAGTGTCGCGTAGCCGGAGCAGTAGTCCAGTCACCCTTTCGGAAGAAGATGGCGTCCGCTATCTGCACTTCGGGACCCAATGGGTGCAAGGCGGCATGCGCATTGCGCGGCCGTTCGCATTGGAACTCGAGTACCAGCGGCAGATGATGGCGGTCGGACTATTTTTGCCGCAGCCGCAATCCATCGTGCAACTGGGTCTGGGCGCCGGTGCGCTCACCAAATTCTGTTTGCGCCATGTGGCCAGCGCGCGCATCGTCGCCGTCGAGCTCAGCGTCGATGTCGTCGATGCGGCGCGCGCTTGGTTTTGCCTTCCTCAGGACGACGCGCGCTTGACGGTGATCAACGCTGATGCGCGCGCGTTCATCAGCCATCCACGGCAGCGCGGCTGTGCCGATTGGCTGCAGGTCGATATCTACGACGCTGACGCACGCGGCCCGGTGTATGACGACGTCGCGTTCTACCGCGCGTGTGCGAAGGCGTTGCGAGCCCCCGGTGTCGCGGCGTTCAATCTGTTCGGCCGACGCTTCGATCCGAGCTTCGCGGCGATCACAGAGGCGTTCAAAGATCGTGCACTCGTGCTGCCCGAAGTCGATGAGGGCAACCGTGTCGTGCTGGCCTTCGCCGGCCCGCTGCTCGACGTGTCGTTTGCTGCACTTAACCGGCGCGCGCGCGAACTCGAAGAGCGCTGGAAACTCGCCGCGCGCGGCTGGGTTGCGGGGCTGCGTCGCGCGAACGCGTTCGGCGCGACGTTTTCTGTTTGAAACCGATGCGAAACATCGGCTAATGCCTTCAATTTAGGGATATTTTGCTACCAGTAACTGCTTAAACTTGCTTGACAGCCTGTGCGACGCGGATAGAGTCCGCCGTCTATAGTGTCGAAGCCGCTGAGTGTGCGGCGTCTGAAACCTTGCCAAGAAACCAGGGACTGCATGGAGTTTCCTCCGGCTTCCGAACCGTCGCGCACCAGCAGTGACGTGCCGTTTGTGACGGCGGCGCAGGCGTCTGCGCTGCTGAAGTCCGGCATGGCGATTTCCAACGAGCTGATCGGCGCCGCGTTCCCTGAGTTTGCCAAGACGATTCTCGACGATCTTTCCGGCAAGTGGGATTTCGATGTCGGGTCGCCGCTGGTGCAGCGGCATCTGGCTGCGAAGTTCGACGATCTGCACCACACGTTCATGGCGCGCCTGCAGGAAACGCAGGATCAATATTTCCACGAAATCACCGTGGGCCGGGTGCAGGCGCCTCCCGGCTCGCTCGATGCAGAAACGCTGTCGCTGGTCGATTCGATTTCGGTTGAAAGCAACACCGTGGTCGAGCGCCACGCGAGCAAGGTCGCCGGCTACGCCGAGCAATCGCTGCGCGATCTGAATCTGGTGGTGGCGTTCCTGCTGGGCAGAAGCAACGTTCGCAGCTCTGAGAATCCGCTTGGCCCCGGGGTGTACGTGCGCGCATTGCTGCGCGCTGCCGAAGACACCGACCTGCATAAGGAGGCGTGGGAGTTTTTTCTGACGGTGTTCGAGAAGCCGTTCGGCGAGGAGCTGGCGCGCATCGTGCGGCAGCTTCTGGATCACTACGCCAATCACGGCGTCGACGTGCGCGCAGTGCGCAGAACGCGGGCGGCGCCCAAGCAGTCGAGTACTCCGTGGCAGGTTCCGGGCAGTGGCGCCCCGGCAAACGCCGGCAATAGCGCTTCGAATTCGGAGGCAAGCCCGCGTGGAAACAATGCGGCGGGCGCCCAGGCGAGGTCGCAGGGCGGTGCAGGCCAGGGGCCTGAAGAACCGAACATGCTGCTCGGCGGATTGTTGACGCGCCTGCAAGCCAACGCCCGCGGATCTCGGCTGCCGCATCTCCCCTCGCACGGTCCGGCGCCGCAGCAGTTGCTGCAGTCGATCGGCGAGTTTCAGCAGATGAACCTGCACGAGCTCGGTCCGAGCGGAAATTTTGCGCTTCCGACCGAATCGGTCAGCGCGATGCGCGACGAGCTGATTTCGAAGTCCACGCGCGTGGTCGACAAGTTGACGATCGAGCTGGTCGGCATGCTGTTCGATCACGTGATGCAGGACAAGCAAGTGCCCTCGGAGATCAAGGCGCGCATTTCACGGCTGCAGTTTCCGGTGCTCAAGTCGGCGCTGATGGATGCCGCGTTTTTTGCGTCCAGTGCGCATCCGGCGCGCAAGCTGATCGACCGCATCGCCGGCACGTCCGCCGGGTGGGAGCCGTATGGCGACGACAACCAGCGCTATTTGAAGGAAGTCGATCGGGTCATCACCGAGATTCTGAAAAATTTTGAAACCGATCTCGGCGTATTTGAGCGGCTGTACGGTGAGTTCGACAAGTTCGTCTCCGACATCGCGCCCGAAGAAAACGATCCGGTGTCGCGCGCCAAGAAAGCGCTCGAGTCGGCCGAGAAGCACGAGATTCTGACGATCAACACGACGATTCAGGTCAGGCGCGCATTCGAGCGGGTCGATCTCGAGCCTTACATCAAGGAGTTCCTGCTCGGTGCTTGGGTCAAGGTGCTGGTCGCTGCGACGATACGGCAGGAGAAGACGCCCGGATTTGCGAAAGCGTTCCGCGATGTCATTCACGAGGTGGTGTGGTCGGTGCAGCCGAAGGCGAGCACCGAAGATCGCGGCAAGCTGGTCAAGCTGATCCCCAGCATGGTGCGCGTGCTGCGCGACGGTTTCGGCCTGATCAACGTGCCCGAGCGCGACCGCGAATTGTTTTTCACGCAGCTGATGGAATCACACGCGATGGCCGTCAAGCCGGTCGATCAGGCGACCTATATCAAGTCGAGCCTGCTCGCCTCCGAGCTGCGCGCCAAGATCGACGGCATGCAGTTGTCAGGCGTGTTCCCGGTCACGACCGTGCCGGGCGGCATCAAGGTGCCGACCAACGTCATCATGCGCGCCGCTGCTGAGCACAAGGCCGATATTTTCATGCCCGATCCGGTGACCGACATCGGGCGGCTCGACCCGGTCGAAGACGCGCGCGTGCAGGAAGAAATCGGCCGCTGGCAGCGTGGCAACTGGTTCAAGCTGTGGAACGGCATGGAGTTCTCGCGCGCCAAGCTGCGCTGGATGAGCCCGTTGCGAACGTTGTTCCTGTTCGCCAGCGAGCACGATCAGAAAGCGCACGTGATGTCGGCCGACATGTTGAAGTCATACCTGGCGCGCAAGTACATCGAGCCGCTCGAAAGCGTGCCGCTGACCAAGCGCGCGGTCGATGCGGTAGTGGCCGATTTTGAGAACGTCCCCGATCGGGCGAAGTCGATGGCCAAGCGCTACGAGGCGTCGCAACCGGCATGAGTCGTCCGCCGGGCCGACACAAGGACGGCGCGGGTCCCTCCTGGAGGGACCGCGCGCAGCGCCAGGGAGCACAAATGAGCCCCGGGGGGACCGCGCGTAGCGCCAGAGGCCAACAATGAGCCCGAAGGACGGGGCCGCTGTCCTGAGCAATACGACGCAACCGCGCGAAAAGATCGCGCGCGCACAGCCGGTGCAGGCGCCACCGGGCCGCGTCACGAGCGGCTACGTGATCAAACAGCTCGTGGTCGATGGATTGTTGTCGGCCGCCGATGCCGAGCGCTTCAAGATGACCGGCGGCCGCGAGCGTGCCGGGCATCCGCTGGTGGTCCTGGCCGAGATGAACTACCGCTCGCCGCAGGCCGATCGGCAATTGCTCGATCTCGAAACGCTAACGCGCTGGATTTCCGAAAAAGCCGCGCTGCCGTACTTCCACATCGATCCGCTGAAGGTCGATTTCACGCGCGTCGTCGATGTGATGTCGGCGTCGTACGCGACGACGTATTCGATCCTGCCGGTGTTGATGACTCCCACCGAAGTCACGATCGCCACCAGCGAGCCGTTCCTGACCGGCTGGGATCGCGAGATCGAACAGATCACCAAGAAAGCCGTACTGCGCGTCGTCGCCAATCCGCTCGACGTTGCGCGCTACACCACCGAATTCTTCAAGCTTGCGCAGCAGGTGCGCGGCGCGGCGAAAACCGGCAGCACAGCGCTGGTCTCGAGCTTCGAACAGCTGGTCGAGCTCGGCGGCAAGGTCGAGGCCAACGACGCGCACGTCATTCATATCGTCGACTGGCTGCTGCAATACGCGTTCGATCAGCGCGCGAGCGATATTCATCTTGAGCCGCGGCGCGAATTCGGCGTCGCAAGATTCCGCATCGACGGCGTATTGCATCAGGTGTACCAGGTGCCGGCCGGCGTGATGGGCGCGATGACGAGCCGCATCAAGCTGCTCGGTCGCATGGACGTGGTCGAGAAGCGGCGTCCTCAAGACGGGCGCATCAAGACCAAGGTTTCAACGGGGCAGAACGCGGGGCGCGAGGTCGAGATCCGTTTGTCGACGCTGCCGACAGCGTTCGGCGAAAAACTCGTGATGCGCATTTTCGATCCCGAAGTCGTGGTGCGCAGCTACGCCGAGCTTGGCTTCGCCAACGAAGAGGCGAAGCTATGGGAGAACTGGATCCATCGTCCCTCCGGCATCGTGTTGGTCACGGGGCCGACCGGCTCCGGCAAGACCACGACGCTGTATTCGACGCTGAAGCAGCTGGCAACCGACGAAGTCAACGTCAGCACGGTCGAGGACCCGATCGAGATGGTCGATCCGGCGCTAAACCAGATGCAGGTTCAGCACGGCATCGATCTTGGCTTCTCCGACGGCCTGCGCGCATTGATGCGGCAGGATCCGGACATCATCATGGTGGGCGAAATTCGCGACAAGGAAACGGCCGACATGGCGGTGCAGGCTGCGCTGACCGGCCATCTGGTGTTCTCGACGTTACACACCAACGATGCCGCGTCGTCGATCGCGCGGCTAATGGAACTCGGCGTGCCGAACTATCTGGTCAACGCCACCCTGGTCGGCGTCCTGGCGCAGCGGCTGATACGCACGCTGTGCCCGCACTGCAAGGCGCTCGGTGAGCCGATCGATCCTGTCCTGTGGAAAGAGCTCGTCAATCCGTGGCGCTCAAATATTCCGGACAAGGTCTACAAACCGGTCGGCTGCCTCGAATGCCGCAACACCGGCTACATGCGCCGCACTGGATTGATCGAGATGCTGGTGATGACCGACGCGATGCGGGCACTGGTGTCGCAGCAGGGCGACATCGTCAAGCTGCGCAATCAGGCCGCGCGCGATGGGTTGAAGTCCTTACGCCTGTCCGGTGCGCAGAAAATTGCGCACGGTGTGACGACGATGGAGGAGGTGCTGAAGGCGGCGCCGCCGTTTACTACTTAGACAGCTGCCTCATCGCCCGAGTCAAGCCATCGAGCGTCATCGGGAACATCTTGCCGCCCGCAATCTGCCGGATCACCGAGATCGATTGACGGTACTGCCATAACTGTTCAGGTTCCGGGTTCAGCCAGACCGACTTTGGAAACGTCGCGAACAGCCGCTGCAGCCACACCGCGCCGGCCTCGTCGTTGTTGTATTCGACCGAGCCGCCGGGCTGCAGGACTTCATACGGGCTCATCGTCGCGTCGCCGACGAAGATCAACTTCCAATCGTGCGGATACTTGCGCAGCACGTCCCACGTCGCGTGGCGTTCGGTGTAGCGCCGCCGATTGTTGCGCCAGAGAAATTCGTAGACGCAGTTGTGAAAGTAATAGAACTCGAGATGCTTGAACTCGCTCTTGGCGGCGCTGAATAGCTCCTCGGTGCGCTTGATGTGTTCGTCCATTGTGCCGCCGACGTCAAGGAGCATGAGGACCTTGACGGTGTTGTGCCGCTCGGGCACCAGCTTTAAGTCGAGCCAGCCCGCGTTTTTTGCGGTCGATTCGATCGTGTCGTGCATGTCGAGCTCGAGCTCAGCGCCTTCGCGAGCGAATCGCCGCAGGCGACGCAGCGCCACTTTGATGTTGCGCGTACCGATCTCGACCGAGTCGTCGTAGTCGCGATAGCCGCGCATCTCCCACACCTTGACGGCCGACTTGCCGCCCTTGGATGCGCCGCCAATGCGAATGCCTTCCGGATGCGCGCCGCCGTGGCCAAACGGTGACGTGCCGCCCGAGCCGATCCACTTGCTCCCGCCGTGGTGCGCGCCGTCCTGTTCTTCGAGCCGCTTGCGAAACTCTTCCATCAGTTTGTCCCAGCCGAGCTTCTCGAGCTTCGCGATCTCCTCCGGCGAAAACGTGCGCTCCAGCATTTGCTTGAACCACTCGTCGGGAATTTCCTTCGCAAAGTCGATCGCGGTCTGCACGCCGCGAAAATATTCGCCGAAGGCACGATCGAAGCGGTCGAACTGCGTTTCGTCTTTGACCAGCGTCGTCCGCGACAGGAAGTAGAACTGGTCGATCGAGGGTCCGATCACGCCACACTTCAGCGCATCGAGCAAGGTAAGCAGCTCGTTGATCGAAACCTTGAGCTTCGCTTGGCGCAGATGAAAGAAGAAGTCGATCAGCATCTACTCGCTCCAGCGCGCATCGCCGCGTTTGGCCGGATGCTTCAAAGTGTTGTCCTCGACGCGCGGCAGATTATCGTCGATACGCAGCCACGCCAGGCGGTCCGCGAAGCACAAGTGGATCGCAGGTTCGATCTCGGCGGCGCGATCGATCGTACCGTGATGCACTGAGATCATGTCCCAGCGCTGGGGATCGATGCTCTCGGTCCACATCAACGTGCCACATCGATCGCAGAACGCGCGCCGAAATCGTTCTGACGTTGCGAGATAGCATTGTGTCCCGTCCGTAATCGTGAAGCCGTTGCGCGGCGTATTCGCCCAGGCGATCACCGGGGCGCCGCTGGTGCGACGGCAGATGCTGCAATGACAATAGCCGGCATCGAACACATCGACGAACCGATAGCGGATCGCTCGACAAAAGCAGCCGCCATCGAATTCGCCGCGGTAAAGCATCACGCTTCCCGATGCCGGGCCAATCGCCATTCGAGATGCCGCTTGACGTCGGGCCACTCGGACGCAACGATGCTGTAAATCACCGTATCGCGCACCGTGCCGTCGCGCCGCGGATGATGGTGGCGAATCACGCCGTCTTTCTTCGCACCCAGCGCTTCGATCGCGCGCTGCGATCTGAAGTTGAAGTTGTCGGTGCGCAGGCCGACCACCCGGCAGCCGGCAGTCTCAAACGCGTGCGTCAGCAACAGCAGCTTGCACGCGGTGTTAACGGCGGTCTTCTGCCAGCGCGCCGCGTACCACGTGTAGCCGATCTCGACCCGATCGGCTGCGCGCACGATGTCGTGATAGCGCGTGCTGCCCGCTACTGCGCCGGTGGAGAGCTCGCGCACCGCCCACGGCAGCATGTGCCCGTCTTGTTGACCTGCCAGCGCTGCATCGATGTACAAGCGCGTGCCCGCAGGCTCCGGCACGGTCGTGAACCACAGCTTCCATAGTTCTCCGTCCGCCGCGGCGGCGGCCAGCCCGTTTTCATGTTCGGGTTGCAGAGGCTCCAGGCGCACGCCGTGTCCCTCGAGCGTCACCGGCGCGACGCCGATCATCAGCGATTCTGGCGCGCCATGAACACGAGCCGCTCGAACAGATGCATGTCCTGCTCGTTCTTCAACAGCGCGCCCGCCAGTGGCGGCACGACCAGCTTGTCGTCCTTCGAGCGCAGCGCATCGACCGGAATCTGCTCGGCCACCAAGAGCTTCAGCCAATCGAGCAATTCGGATGTCGACGGCTTTTTCTTCAGGCCCGGCAGGTCACGCGTGCCGAAGAAAACCGCCAGCGCGTTTTGCAGAAGCTCTTTGCGCAGCTTCGGAAAATGAACGTCGACGATGGCCTGCATCGTCTCTTTGTCCGGAAACTTGATGTAGTGAAAAAAGCAGCGCCGAAGAAACGCATCCGGCAGCTCTTTCTCGTTGTTCGACGTGATCACGACCAGCGGTCGATGGCGCGCCTGCACCGTCTGACGCGTCTCGTAAACGAAAAATTCCATCCGATCGAGCTCGCGCAGCAAGTCGTTCGGAAATTCGATATCGGCCTTGTCGATCTCGTCGATCAGCAACACATTCGGCTGCCCGGCCTCGAACGCCTGCCACAGCACGCCCTTGACGATGTAGTTCTGAATGTCCTGCACACGGGCGTCGCCCAGTTGCGAGTCGCGCAGCCGTGAAACGGCGTCGTACTCGTACAGGCCCTGCTGTGCCTTGGTGGTCGACTTGATGTGCCACGCCAGCAGCGGCATATCGAGCGCACGCGCCACTTCTTCGGCCAGCATGGTCTTGCCGGTGCCGGGTTCACCCTTGATCAACAGCGGCCGCTGCAACGTCAACGCAGCGTTGACTGCGAGTTTCAAATCATCGGTCGCGACGTAGGTGTCGGAGCCTTCAAAGCGCGGTGTCGGCACGGCTACGTACGTGGTTGAACAGGTGAATCGAGTATACCCATCGAGCGAGCCGAGCTTGGTCGCAACGAGAACGCTCCGCTACAATCACGCGCTGGCAGATCACGACTCGAACATAGATGAGGCTCTCTTCATTGCTGCTCTCAGGCGCCTTGTTGGCGATAGCGCAGTCCAGCGCGGCGCAAGACAACAAGACGGCTGCAGGGGCGGCAACAGCACACTCCGACGTGCCGGTGTCGATGTGCATCGGCTGTCATTCGATCCCCGGCTATCAAGCCTCGTTTCCGTCGGTGTATCGAGTGCCGAAGATCGGCGGGCAAAGTCAGCAGTACATCGAAGCCGCGCTCAGAGCCTATCGGCAGGGCGCTCGCAATCATCCCTCGATGACTGCGGTGGCGCGGGGACTGACCGACCAGCAAATTTCCGCGGTAGCCGCGTACTACGAGGCGCGCGGCAATAGTCCCTTGGTGGCGGTGTCCAAATGAACGGCGGCATCAAGACGAAGTTCGCGTGGGTCGCCGGGTTTGCGATGGCAGTTGCCGCGCCGGCGGCGGCACAGAATGCAAAAAAAGGCGAAGCGTTGGCGCAGCATCAGTGCGCCGCGTGCCATGGCAAGGACTTCCTAACGCCGATCGATGCGACCTACCCGAAACTGGCCGGGCAGTATCAGGATTATCTTGAGAAGTCGCTGCGCGATTACAAAACCGGCGCCCGCAAGAATGCGATCATGAACGGCATCGCGAAGCCACTGACGCGCGGCGATATTCGCGACGTGTCATCCTATCTCGCAGCGTTGCCCGGCCCGCTGAGTAACGAGAAGCGTTAAGAACGTTCTGCAGGCGCCAGCGTCTTGCGCCGGTACTCGCACCATTGCACGATCGAGCAGCGCCAGCATTCGGGCACGCGCGCTTTGCAGACGTAGCGTCCGTGCAGAATCAGCCAGTGATGCGCGTTTTTCTTGAATTCGTCCGGCGTGAACTTCAGCAGGCGGCGCTCGACCTCCACGACATCCTTACCCGGCGCCAGATTCGTCCGGTTGGAAACTCTGAAAATGTGAGTGTCGACCGCGATCGTCGGTTCGCCGAATGCCGTGTTCAACACGACGTTGGCGGTTTTGCGTCCGACGCCCGGGAGCGCTTCGAGCGCTTCGCGCTCGCGCGGCACGCCGCCGTTGTGTTGCTCGACGAGAATTTGCGACAACCGCATCACGTTGCTCGCCTTGGTTCTATACAGGCCGATCGTGCGGATGTATTCGGTCAAGCGCTCCGCACCGAGCTTCAGTATTGCAGCCGGCGTGTTGGCGACCTTATAAAGCTCGCGCGTTGCCAGGTTGACGCTGCGGTCGGTCGCTTGCGCCGACAAGACGACCGCCACCAGCAGCTCGAACGGAGTCGAGTAGGCAAGCTCGGTCGTGGGGTGTGGATTGAGCGCTTGCAGCGTCTCGTAAATCGCGCGTCGCCTGGCGGGATTCATCGCCCGGCCGCGGTCCTGCGCTGGCGCGCGCGATCGATCGCAGCAGCGACGACCGCACTTTGTTGCTGAACGTCCGTAGGCTCAGGCTCGCGCTCAGGCCGTTTCGGCACAGTGCGCTGCCGTTCGATGTGAGTGTGATAGCGGGCGCGTGCGGCTTGTGCATCGCTCACTGTCCACGCGCGCGCCGGCGCAACTGGAACCATCGAGATGCAATCCATCGGGCACGGCGGCAGGCACAGATCGCACCCGGTGCAGAGCGAAGCGATCACCGAGTGCATGCGCTTGGATGCCCCGACGATCGCATCGACCGGGCACGCCGGAATGCACAACGTGCAGCCGATGCATCGGCCTTCGTCGATCACCGCCAGCATTAACGGCTGCTCGACGCCGTTGGCGGGATTCAGCGGCAGCGGAACGCGGCCCAGCAGCTGTGCGAGTTTCTCAACGCCGGCTACGCCGCCTGGAGGGCATTGATTGATCTCGGCCGCACCGGCGGCAATCGCGTCGGCATAAGGGCGGCAACCTTCGTAACCGCATTTCGTGCACTGCGTTTGCGGAAGCAGGGCGTCGATAGCCTCAGTCAGCCGCGACATTCGGCTATGAATTGGCCTGGATGAATTTCGCGATCTCAGGCGCAATCTTTCCGCGCCAGCGACGCCCGCTGAAAATACCGTAGTGGCCGGTGCGCTCGGCCGTCATGTGCCGCTTTTTTGACTTTGGTATGTTTCTGCACAACTCGTGCGCGGCTTGCGTCTGGCCGCTGCCCGAAATGTCGTCGAGCTCGCCCTCGATCGTGAACAGCGCCACCGTGCGGATATCCTGCGGCTTCACCAGCTGCCCGCGCACTCGCCACTTGCCGTCGGGCAGCAGATGCTCCTTGAACACGATCTTGATCGTGTCAAGGTAGTACTCCGCGGGCAGATCGATCACCGCGTTGTACTCGTCGTAGAACTCGCGATGACCGTCGGCGTCCTCCTGATCGCCTTTGACCAGGTCGAGGTAATAATCCCAGTGCGACTTCAAATGCCGGTCCGGATTCATCGCAACAAAACCGGCGTGTTGCAGAAAACCCGGATACACACTGCGCAGATAACCGGGATGCGCTGCCGGCACCTTGAAGATGACATTGTTGGCAAACCAGTGTGCGCTTTTTCGCATCGCCAGCGCATTGACCTGAGTTGGATTGCGGCGCGGATCGATCGGGCCGCCCATCATCGTCATCGACTTCGGCAGCTTCGGGTCCTGATTGCTCGCCATCAGCGAAATGGCTGCAAGCACCGGCACGGTAGGCTGGCACACGGAGATAACGTGCAAGTCCGGGCCGAGCAGCTGCACGAACTCGATAACGTAGTCGACGTAGTCGTCGAGGTGAAACGGCCCCGCGGACACCGGGACCAGCCGGGCATTGATCCAGTCGGTGATGTACACGTCGTGGGTTGGCAGCAGCGCTCGCACCGTATCGCGCAGCAAAGTTGCATGATGCCCAGACAGCGGCGCCACGATCAATATCGTCGGATCGGCGGCGTGATCTGCAACCTTGGGCGGTAGCGTGCGTGTGAAGTGAAGCAGCCGGCAAAACGGCTTCACGAGAACGACCTCTTCGCCGACGGCAACGTCCACGCCGTCAATTTGCGTTGACGTTAGCCCGAACTCGGGCTTCTCGTAGTGCTTGCCGAGCCGATACAACAGGTCATAACCCGCAGCGATCCGTCGCGACAGCGGCGTGTAGGCCCATGGGCTGTAGGGATTCGAGAACAATTGCGACGTTGCCCGAGCCCACTCCGAGAGCGGGTTCCACAGACGACGCTGCATTTCATGCAGGTGATAGAGCACCGATGTCCTTGAAAGAGGTGGAAGAGGCGATACGGAGCAAATCAGCGCTCGAGCAGATGGCGCTTGGCGCTGACGTCCTTCCAGTCGTCGGCGTCGGGCGGATGCGGCTTCATCCGCGTGATCGACGGCCAGCCTTTTGACAGCTCGACGTTCAGTGGAATCCAGTCGCGCTGGTCTTCGGGTACGTCCTCCTCAGCGTAGATCGCGTTGACCGGACACTCCGGAATGCACACGGCGCAGTCGATGCACTCGTCCGGATCGATCGACAGCATGTTCGGTCCCTCGCGGAAGCAATCGACCGGGCACACGTCGACGCAGTCCGTATATTTGCACTTGATGCATGATTCGACGACGACGTGCGTCATCCATGGGCTCCAATGCCGCGTTGCTTGCAACGCACAAACCGCTATTCTAGCGTCGCACTTTCATGAGAACGTCTACATGACTACCCGCCGCCAGGTTCTCGTTGCTTCCGCTGCTATCGGCGCTACAGCGGGGTTGCCGCTTCGCGCGCGCGCTCAGTCCGTGCCGATCCGCATCGGTGAGATCAACAGCTATTCGACGATTCCGCAGTTCACGCTGCCGTATCGGATGGGGTGGCAGCTTGCGGTCGAGGAAGTCAACGCCGCCGGCGGATTGCTCGGGCGCAAAGTCGAAGTGATCTCGCGCGATGACGCCGGCAAGCCGGAAGACGCGATTCGCCTGGCGACCGAGCTCGTCACGAACGAGCGCGTTGTGTTGGTTACGGGGACGTTCCTGTCGAACGTCGGTCTGGCGGTGTCGGACTTCGCTCTGCGCAACAAGATTGTCTTTGTCGCCGCCGAGCCGCTGACCGATGCGCTGGTGTGGGAGAAGGGCAATCGCTACACGTTTCGGCTGCGGCCGAGCACGTACATGCAGGCCGCGATGCTGGTGGAAGAAGCCGTAAAGCTGCCCGCCAAGCGCTGGGCGACGATCGCGCCGAACTACGAGTACGGTCAGTCCGCAGTCGCCAACTTCAAGCAGCTGTTGAAAGCCAAGCGGCCCGATGTCGAGTTCGTTGCCGAGCAATGGCCCGCGCTCGGCAAGCTGGAAGCCGCGAGCACGGTGCAGGCGATCATCGCAGCGCGGCCCGACGCGGTGTTCAATGCAACCTTCGGCGCCGATCTGCCGCGGCTGGTGCGCGAAGGCAATCTGCGTGGATTATTTCCGCGCGTGCCGGTGGTGAGCCTGTTGTCCGGCGAGCCCGAGTATCTCGATGTATTGAAGGACGAAACGCCGAAGGGGTGGATCGTCACCGGGTATCCGTGGGATCAGATCTCGACACCGGAGCACTCGAAGTTTTTCAACGCGTACTACAAGCGGACCAACGAGACTCCGCGGCTGGGCTCGGTGGTCGGTTATGCGACCTTCACCGCGATCTTCGAAGCAATTCGCAAAGCGAAATCCGTGGATACCGAAAAGCTCATCACCGCTCTGCGCGGGCTGCAGTGGTCGACGCCGTTCGGTCCTGCGCAATTCCGCGCGGTCGATCAGCAGTCGACGATGGGCGCCTACGTCGGCAAGCTCGATTTGCGCGACGGCAAGGGCACGATGACCGGCTGGCGCTACGCGGACGGCGCGAATTATCTGCCGCCCGAGCGCGAGGTCGCGAAAATGCGGCCGCTTGAAGCGCAGAAGTAGCCGGCGTCCTTCGCAAACTTCGCACCGCCGGTGGATCTTTTCCTCGGCCAGTTGATCGCAGGCCTGTCGTACGCCTCGACGTTATTTTTGGTCAGCGCCGGCCTGACGCTGATTTTTGGTGTCACGCGCGTGGTCAACTTTGCGCACGGCTCGCTGTACATGATCGGCGCGTATCTGGCGTACACGATCACGACGCACCTGCCAGCCACTTCATTCGGATTCTTCGGCGGGGTGCTGCTGGCCGCGCTCGGCGTTGCCGTCTTCGGCGCGGCGATCGAGATCGTACTGCTCAGACGCATCTATGCGTCGCCCGAGATCTTTCAATTGCTTGCCACGTTCGGCGTCGTGCTGATCGTGCAGGACCTCGCGCTGCAGATCTGGGGTCCGGAGGAACTGTTCGCGCCGCGCGTTCCGGGCTTAAAAGGCAGCGTCGAGATCGCCGGTGCATTTGTGCCGCAATATTCGTTGTTCGTGCTGCTGATCGGCCCCGCGGTATTTGCGTTTCTATGGTGGCTGCTGAACCGCACGCGCTGGGGCGTCTGGGTTCGCGCATCCTCACAAGACCGCGAGATTTCAAGCGCGCTCGGCCTGAACGAGCCGCGGCTCTTCACCTCGGTGTTCGCGCTCGGCGCGTTTCTCGCCGGCCTGGCGGGCGCACTGCAAATCCCACGCGAGACCGTCAATCTGCAGATGGATCTGTCGATTCTGGTCGAAGCGTTTGTGGTCGTCGTGGTGGGTGGGCTCGGATCGGTGACCGGCGCGCTATGGGCGGCGTTGCTAATCGGCTTGCTGCATGCGTTCGGCACGTTGTGGCTACCGCAGTCAACCCTGGTGCTGATCTTCGTCGTGATGGCAGCAGTGCTGATCGTGCGGCCGCATGGCCTGCTCGGGCGCCCGACCGCCCCGCACGTCGCACGCGCATCGGCGCACGCGCCATTCGTTCCGCTCGCGCACTACTGGCGTGCGATTGTCGTCGCTGCGCTCGTGACAGCGGTGGTGATACCCGCGCTGATCGGCGACTACGCGATCGTGATCGCCACCGAGATCGCGATTGCTGCACTACTCGCAGCGAGTTTGCATTTCGGCATGGGACTGGGCGGCATCATTTCATTTGGGCACGCCGCGTTCTTCGGGCTGGGTGCCTACTCGGTTGCGCTGGCGATCGAACACATCGGCGCGCCGTTTGCGGTTGCGCTGCTGCTGGCGCCGTTTGCCGCGGGCGTGGTGGCGCTGCTGGTTGGGCGCGTGGTGTTGCGATCACACGGCGTGTACGCGGCGATGCTGACGCTCGCGTTCGCTCAGATCCTGTGGTCGACCGCGGTGCAGTGGGTCGACGTGACCGGTGGTGATAACGGCTTGCTCGGCCTATGGTCGGTGTTGCCCGCTGCGCTGTCGTCGCCGATCGCGTACTACGTGTTGACTCTGCTGATCGTCGTCGTCTCGCTGACAGTGCTGCGGCGGGCTGCACTGGCTCCGTTTGGGTTTGCGCTGCGCGCCACGCGTGACAGCGCGCCGCGCGCCGAAACGATCGGCATCGACTCGCATCGCACCCGCTGGCTCGCGTTTAGTGCGGGCGGTCTCGCGGCCGGCCTGGCCGGCGCGCTGCATGCTTTCCACAAGGGGTCAGTGTTTCCCACGTCGCTGTCGATTCCGGTATCGGTCGATGCATTGGTCATGGTGTTGTTGGGCGGAGTGCAGACACTCTCGGGTCCGATCGTGGGGGCGCTGGCGTACCACGGGCTGGCCACCGAGCTGACTCGCGTGACGGATCACTGGCGACTGATCCTCGGTCTTGCAATCGTGCTGCTGGCGGCGGCGTTTCCGGAAGGCATCGTCGGGTTCTTGCGGCGCCGGGTGCGATGAGCTTGCTGATCGTCGATCGATTGCAAAAAAGCTTTGGCGGGGTGCGCGCACTCGACGGCGTGTCCTTTGGTCTCGACGCGAGTGATCTCGCTGCACTGATCGGGCCCAACGGCGCTGGGAAATCCACGCTGTTCAATTTGATCGACGGCCAGCTTGCGCCCGATGCAGGCACGGTGAAATACGACGGGCAGCCGATCGCGGCGCTCGCGACGGCCGAACGCACGCGACGCGGCATCGGCCGCACGTTTCAAGTGGCACAGATTTTCGGCACGATGACCGCGCTGCAGAACGCGCAGCTTGCGATCGCCGCCGCACGCGGTGAAGCGCAACGAATCGGTGGGCCGCTGTGGAATCTGCATGTGCCGGCGGCGCGTTCGCTGCTGTCACAAGTTGGACTTGAGGCGCGCGCATCCACGGCCGCGGGGGAGCTCGCCTACGGAGATTCGAAGCGGCTCGAGCTCGCGCTCGCGCTCGCCGGCCAGCCGCGGCTGTTGCTGATGGACGAGCCCACCGCCGGGATGGCGCCGGCCGAGCGCACGGTACTGATGCAGCTCGTCACTTCGCTCGCGCGCGAGCGTTCAATGGCCGTACTGTTTACCGAGCACAGCATGGACGTCGTGTTCGGTTTTGCACAACGCGTGCTGGTGATGTCGCAGGGGCGATTGATCGCCGACGGTGCGCCCGAGGACGTTCGCGTCGATCCCGAGGTTCGGCGTGTTTATCTGGGCGCAGAAACATGAGCCCGGCGCTCGAGCTGCGCAGCGTGTCGGCCTGGTACGGTCGCGCGCAGGTGCTGTTCGATGTAAATCTCTCGCTCGCCGGCGGCGAGGTCGTCGCGTTGATCGGCCGCAACGGCGCCGGCAAGACCTCGCTGCTGCGCGCAGCGATGGGGTTGATGCCGCGCGTGTCGGGGAGAGTCTGGCTTGACGGCACCGACATCACTCGCGAGCCAGCATTTCGCCGGGCTCAACACGGACTCGGCTACGTGCCCGAGGATCGGCGCATCTTTACGGATCTGACGGTCGTGGAAAATCTGCGCATTGCCGCACGACTATCGCCCGACGGATTCACCGAGCGCGAGTTGTTGACGCTGTTTCCCAATCTGGCCGAGATGCTCGATCGGCCGGCCAGCGAAATGAGCGGCGGCGAGCAGCAGATGCTTGCGGTCGCTCGCACGCTGGCGGCGAACCCGCGTGTCGTGTTGCTCGATGAACCGTCGGAAGGCATCGCTCCGATGGTGGTTGCGAAGATGCGAGACGCCGTGCTCGCGATGAAGTCGCGTGGAGTGGCAACGTTTGTGTCCGAACAGAACGTGCGCTTTGTCGCGGCGATTGCCGACCGTGCCGTGCTGATGGAGCAGGGCAGGCTGGTCGGCTCGGCAACGCGCGAGCAGCTTGCGGCGCCGAGCGAAGCGGTGCAGCGTGTTCTCGGGCTCGGCAAGACGGCACCTACAATCTATCGATGATCATCACCTCTCTGCTCGACACCGATCTGTACAAGTTCACGATGATGCAGGTCGTGCTGCATCATTTTCCGGGTGCCAGCGTCGAATACCGCTTCAAGTGCCGCAATGCCGGGATCGACCTGGTGCCGCACATCGAAGCGGTTTGCAACGAGATCGATTCGCTGTGCGAGCTGCGGTTTCGAGACTCCGAGCTTCAGTATCTGCGCGGGCTGCGTTTTATCAAAAGTGATTTCGTCGACTTTCTCGGCCTGTTTCAGCTGAACACCAAATACATCACGGTGGCCCCGTCGCCGCTCGACAACGGCGAGATCGACATCGTCATTCGCGGGCCGTGGCTGCATACGATTCTGTTCGAGATCCCCGTGCTGGCGATCGTCAACGAGGTCTACTTCCGCGCGCAGCAAAAGGCGGCGGATTTCGACGAAGGGAGGCGCCGACTGCACGCCAAGATCGAGCTGTTAAATGGCGATCCGGGACTCGACGGCGTGCGAATCGCCGATTACGGGACGCGCCGCAGATTCTCACGCCACTGGCACGAGGAGGTTCTACTGCAGTTGAAGAAAACGCTCGGCGACAAACTCGCGGGTACCAGCAACGTGATGTACGCGGCGATGCACGGCATGACGCCGCTGGGCACGATGGCGCACGAGTATCTGCAGGCGTGCCAGGCGCTCGGCCCGCGCCTGCGTGACTCGCAAACGTTCGGCTTCGAGATGTGGGCGCGCGAGTATCGAGGCGACTTGGGTATCGCGTTGTCCGACGTCTACGGCATGGATGCGTTCCTGCGCGACTTCGACATGTACTTTTGCAAGCTGTTCGACGGCGCGCGGCATGATTCGGCAGATCCTTTCGCATGGGGCGAGCGCTTGATTGCGCATTACCAGCGCAACCGGGTCGACCCCAAAACCAAGGTCCTGGTGTTTTCCGACTCGCTGACGATTCCGAAAGTGATCGAGCTTTATCAGCGGTTTCGCGATCGCGCGCGCACCGCCTTCGGCGTCGGCACCAATCTGACCAACGATGTCGGCTACACGCCGCTGCAGATCGTGATCAAACTGGTTCGATGCAACGGCCAGCCGGTGGCCAAGCTGTCGGACTCGCCGGACAAGAACATGTGCGACGATCAGGCGTACCTGGCCTATCTGCGGCAGGTGTTCGAGATTGCACCGGCAGTGACTTCCCAATAGAGCTCCATGCAGCGCCTGTCCCGCCGCGCCGACGCGCTCGGCACCGAGAATGCATTCGTCGTGCTGGCCGAAGTGAACCGGCTGATCGGCGCGGGGCGCGACATCGTCTCGTTCTGCATCGGCCAGCCTGATTTTCCGACGCCGATTCACATCCAGGACGCAGCGGTCGAAGCTGTGCGCGGCGGCAAGCACGGCTACACGCCCTCCGCCGGTATCGACGAGCTGCGCGCAGCGGCGGCGAAGTCGATGGGCGCACTGCGCGGGCTGCAGATCGCCCCCGACGAGGTTGTCGTCGGCGCCGGCGCCAAGCCCTTTATCGCGTACACGATTGCATCGGTGACCGACTACGGCGCCGGCGACGAAGTGATTTTCCCGGTGCCGGGGTTTCCGATTTACGAATCGCAGATCGTTGCCAACGGCGCGGTGCCGGTGGCATTGCCGCTGTCGGAGTCGCGCGGCTTTGCATTCGACCCGGCCGAGCTCGCGGCGCGGATCGGCCCAAAAACGCGGCTGCTGATTCTGAACACGCCGCACAACCCGACCGGAGGGTTGCTGTCGCGCCGTGATCTGGATGCGATTGCAGAAGTGCTGCGCGCGCATCCGCAGGTATGGATTTATGCCGACGAGATCTACAGCAAGCTCGTGTACGACGGTGAATTCAGTTCGATTGCGGCGCTGCCCGGCATGCGCGAACGAACGATCATCTCGGACGGCGCATCGAAAACGTATGCGATGACGGGATGGCGCATCGGTTTTGTAGCCAATGAGATTCTGGCGCCGGTTTTTACACGCTGGATCACGAATACCGAATCGTGCGCGTCGCAAATCAGCCAATGGGCGGTGGTTGCAGCGCTGACGGGGCCGCAGGATGAAGCCGCGCGCATGAGGCAGCGCTTTCAGCAACGCCGCGACTTGATCGTGCGGCTGCTCAACGCGTTGCCGGGATTTCGCTGCGCGGCGCCGGGTGGCGCGTTCTACGCCTGGCCCAACGTGACGGAAGCGTGTGCCATCGTCGGCGCCAAGGATTCGGAAGAGCTGCGAACGCGGTTGCTGCACGAGGCCGGCGTTGCCGTGCTGGCCGACATTCACTTCGGGCCGCGCGTGGAAGCAGATGGCCAGCACATTCGCTTTTCTTATGCGGCCAGCGAAGCGGCAATCGAAGAGGGCGTTCGCCGCATCGATGCGTTCATGCGCAAGGCACGCCGATGACGCTGGACACCGCTAAAGCACGCGCATCGATATTTCAGCGCATTCGCGCGCAGCAGGGTCGCAGCGCGGCTGCGGCGGCGCACGAGCAAGTCGAGATCGACGCCTACATCGCGCAGCATCCGTCGGGTCCGCGCCCCGTACTGCCGAGCGATTTGAAGCAGCGATTCCGCGCGATGGCCGAGCGGATGTCAAGCACGGTCGACGAAGTCGCGAAGATCGACGAGGCACCGGCCGCGGTCGCGCGCTATCTCGCCGCGCAATTTCTACAGTCGCGCGCGGTCGTCTGGCCGGCCTTAGCCCATCTCGACTGGAGCGGCGCCAGCATCGGAGTTGAAGCGCGTGCGCCGAAGCGCGATGAATCCGGCGGCGCCGACCTGGTCGGCATTACAGGTTGCTACTGCGCGCTCGCAGAAACCGGCACGCTCGTGCTGCTGTCAGGCGCGCGAACGATCGCGTCCACGCATCTGCTGCCGGAGACGCACATTGCCATCGTTGCCGCGTCGCGCATCGTCGCCGGAATGGAGGATGCCTTTGCGCTGATGCGCGCCGAAAGAAGCGGCTCCGGCGCCATGATGCCGCGTGCGATTAACATGGTGTCCGGCCCGTCGCGCACCGGCGATATTGAACAGACGATCGTGCTCGGTGCGCACGGTCCATATCGAGTTCATATCATCGTTGCCACATCGGATTGACGCCTTGACTCGCCATCTTCTAGTTGCATTGCCGCTGCTCGCGCCATCGATCGCGTTAGCCGCGGGCGGTGCGTTTGCCGGACCGGTGATCGCCGGCATTCCGGTCGAGTTCATC
>JBGSWX010000157.1:0-5802 GCA_041751695.1 Burkholderiaceae bacterium
AATCGCATCACGCGCGGTGATTTGGCCGCGGGCAAGGCGAGCGACGCGGCGGACACCCAGGCCGAGAAAAGCGAATTGATTTTCGACTGGCTCAACGCGCACTCGGGTTACGGCACCACTGCCACCAAGGTGCTCGCCGAAGTACAGTCGCCGTACCAGAGAGTCGAGGTGTACGACACGCAGCAATTCGGCAAGCTGTTTCGCCTTGACGGCCGCTTGATGACGTCCGAAGGCGATGAGTTCTTCTATCACGAGTGCATGACGCATCCGGCCGCGCTGGCGCATCCGAACCCCGAATCGATTCTGGTGATCGGCGGCGGCGATGGCGGATCATCGGAAGAACTGCTCAAGCATCCGAGCGTAAAGCGCGTGGTAATGGCCGAGCTCGACCCGGTGGTGATCGACATTTCGAAGAAATGGCTCGGGTCGATTCACAACGGCGCGTTCGACGATCCGCGGCTCGAAGTGAAGATCGGCGATGGGTTCGAGTTCGTGAAGTCGACCGCCGAGCGCTTCGACATGATCGTGCTCGACCTCACGGACCCGGATACGCCGGCGTTTCATCTGTACTCCGAACAATTCTTCCGCATGTGCCAGCGCATTCTGCGGCCGGGCGGCATGCTGACGCTGCACTTGGGCTCGCCTGTCTATCAAGCTGAAACAGTGCGCAAGAACGCAGTCAATCTGCGCAAGGTATTTCGCCACGTGGCACCGCTGTCGCTGTTCGTGCCGCTGTACGGTTCGTTGTGGTGCCTGGCGGTGGCCAGCGACACGATCGATCCACGCACGACTTCGGTCGACGTGGTAGGTCAGCGCATCAACGAGCGGCGCATTAGCGAATTGCGCTACTACCACCCCGCGCTGCATGCTGCCCTCTTCACGCTGCCAGTTTTTGTGCAGGACCTGGTGCAGCCCAAGCCTTCTGCCAAGGAGGCCGCGCGCGTGGCTCAGTTGCAAGCGGCCTAGCCGTCCTCGCTAGCGCTGAAGATGCGAGCGGCGCGTTTTTATATCGACGCGCCGCTTGCCTCAGATACTCGAATCGAACTGCCAGCGCGCGTTGCGCATCACGCAGCGCGCGTGCTGCGCCTGCGCGACGGTGAGTCCATTGTCGTATTCAACGGCCTGGGCGGCGAATTCGCTGCTCGGTTGACGGTCGACGACCGACGCGCGTTCGCCACGATCGGAGCCTTCGACCCGGTAGAACGCGAAACGCCACTATCAATCACGCTCGTGCAATCTTTCATTGCAACCGAAATGCTCGATTGGGTGATCGAAAAAGCGGTCGAGCTCGGAGTCCACTCGATCGTGCTGGCGCCGGCGCAGCGCTCGGTCGTTCGGCTGGCAAACGACCGACTGGCAAGAAGGCTCGAGCGGCTACGCGAATCGATCATCGCCGCGTGCGCGCAATGCGGGCGGAACCGCATTCCGCAGATCGCGGCAAGTTCGACGCTGGCAGGCGCGTTGCAGACAGGCCTGGACGATGACGCGCATGGCTTCCTGCTGCAGCCAAATGCCGAGTTGCCAATCGTGAAAGCACCTGTGATTGGCCGTCGCGTCGCACTTGCGGTGGGTCCGGAAGGCGGATTCGACGATGACGAACTCGCGCTTGCGCAGCGTCTGGGCTATCGCGAGTATCGCCTGGGGCCCCGAGTGCTGCGGACCGAAACCGCCGGCCTCGCCGCACTGGCGGCGCTGCAGGCGGTAGCCGGTGACTATGCCTAAAGCAGTTCGGGCTGCCTGACCGAATTTGCTTCCAACACAGTCAGTGCCGCCATGTTGACAATGCGTCGCACCGTCGCCGCAGGCGTCAGAATGTTCGCCGGCTTCGCCACGCCGAGCAGCATTGGACCGATCGCGATGTTGTTGCCGGCGGTCGCCTTCAACAGGTTGTACGAGATGTTCGCGGCATCGAGCGTCGGACACACCAGCAAATTTGCATCGCCGGCCAGTGTTGAGAATGGCATGCTCGATTTGCGGATCGTGTCATCCACCGCGCCGTCGGCGTGCATTTCGCCATCGACTTCGAGGTCCGGCGCCAGCTGACGAATCAGCGCCAGCGCGCTACGCATCTTCAACGCCGACGGCGCATCGCTGGAACCGAAATTGGAATGCGAAACGAGCGCAGCACGCGGCGCGATTCCGAGACGCCTCAGCTGGTCGGCGGCTAGCACCGTGATTTCGGCGACTTGTTCCGCGGTCGGATCGAGGTTGACCATCGTGTCGACCAGCGCCAACTGCCGCCCCGGCACCATCAGGATGTTCATCGCGGCGTAGACGTTGGCGCCGGCGCGGCGACCGAGCACCTGATCGATGTAGGTCAAATGCGGCCCGTGCGTACCGAACGTGCCGCACAGCATGCCGTCGGCCTCGCCCTTGTGCATCATCATCGCGCCGATCAGCGTCAGCCGCCGGCGCATCTCGATTTTTGCGTACTGCTGCGTCACCCCCTTGCGCGCCGCGAGCCGGTGATACGTTTCCCAGTAGTCGCGATAGCGGGTGTCGAACTCCGGATTGACCAGATCGAAGTCCACCTCCGGGCGCATGCGCAACCCGAAGCGCTCGAGTCGCTTGCCGATGACCGCCGGACGCCCGATCAGAATCGGCTTCGCCAATTTTTCGTCGATCACCACCTGCACCGCGCGCAGCACTCTTTCCTCCTCGCCTTCCGCAAACACGATGCGCGCTTTGCCGTCGCCGGCGAAAGCGTTCTTGGCGATCGCGAAGATCGGCTTCATGAACGTGCCGGAGTGATAGACGAACTGCTGCAGCTGATCGCGATACGCCTGGATGTCGGCGATCGGCCGCGTGGCCACACCGCTTGCCATCGCAGCCTGCGCCACCGCAGGTGCGATGCGCGTGATCAGCCGCGGATCGAACGGCTTCGGGATCAGATACTCGGGGCCGAAGCTGACGTCGGCAACGCCGTACGCGGAGGCGACGATATCGCTCTGCTCTTCGCGCGCGAGGCCAGCCAACGCACGCACCGCCGCGGTCTCCATCGCCGTTGTAATCGTCGTTGCGCCGACGTCGAGTGCGCCGCGAAAGATGAACGGAAAGCACAGCACGTTATTGACCTGGTTGACGTAATCCGAGCGCCCCGTGGCAATGATCGCGTCGTCGCGCACCGCTTTGACCTGCTCGGGCATGATTTCGGGCGTTGGATTGGCGAGCGCGAGAATCAGCGGACGCGCCGCCATTTTCTTCACCATCTCGGGTTTGAGCACACCGGCTGCGGACAGGCCCAGAAAAATGTCGGCGCCGTCGATCACATCGCTCAGCTTGCGCAACGGCGTGGCTTGCGCAAAGCGCGTCTTGTCCTCGTCCATCAACACTTTGCGTCCCTGATAGACGACGCCTTCGATATCGGTGACCCAGATGTTCTCGCGCGGCAGGCCAAGCTCTCCCAGCAGTTGCAAACACGCGAGCGCGGCAGCGCCGGCACCGCTGGTCACGAGCTTGACCTTCTTGATGTCCTTGCCGACGACGCTCAGGCCGTTCAGCACCGCCGCGCCGACGATGATCGCGGTGCCGTGCTGGTCGTCGTGAAACACCGGAATCTTCATCCGCTGGCGCAACGTGCGCTCGATGTAGAAGCATTCAGGCGCCTTGATGTCTTCTAGATTGATGCCGCCGAAGGTCGGTTCGAGCGCGGCGATGATTTCGATCAACTTGTCCGGATCGAGCTCGTTTAATTCGATATCGAACACGTCGATGCCGGCAAACTTCTTGAACAGCACCGCCTTGCCTTCCATCACCGGCTTGGCGGCCAGCGGACCGATCGCGCCCAGCCCCAACACGGCGGTGCCGTTGGTGACGACACCGACCAGATTGCCGCGCGCGGTGTAGCGGAACGCGGCTGCCGGGTCGTCCTGGATTGCTTCGCAGGCGGCTGCAACGCCCGGTGAATACGCCAGCGCAAGGTCGCGCTGATTGACCAATTGTTTAGTCGGCGTGACCGAGATTTTCCCCGGCGTTGGCTTCTCGTGATACTCGAGCGCGGCGCTCCTTAAATCGCGCGCTTGGTCTTCCTGATCGGTGGTCGGCATGGGCAACGGAACGTGGACAACCACGAAATGATGCCGCGATTATCCTCGCGCGCCGGGGCGCGGTGGGACGCCGCTAACGTGCGAAAAAAATCAAACCGACTGTTCGCGCGCCAGGGGAAGCTGCTGCGCCTCAGTGGTCGCGTTTGGAGGAGGCAGCAACAGCGACGGCTCGTCACTAGAGACGGGCAGCGCCACGGGCTTCAACTCGGGCACGGGTGCCGGCGCGGCAGCTGCGCGATTTGCGGCCGAAAGCGCCGCATCGACTTTGCCGGTTGCGGCCAACTGCAGCCGAGCCCTCTCGCCCAGCACGCGCACGCCGTAGCCACCATCGTCGGGCATGTTGCCCGCACCGACGTAGAGCTGCAGTCCCCGCTCGACCGAGCCGCCGCGCGAGATCAATTCATGCAGTATCGATGAGCCCACCTTCATGTTGGCGATTGGATCCAGCGCAGCGGTCTCTCCGCCGTGCGGCTCAAAGCGCTGCGCATGGACGCGCGTCATCACCTGCATCAAGCCTTGCGCGCCCATTGAGCTTTCGGCGAACGGGTTCAGGCTGGACTCGATCGCGACGACTGAAAGAATCAGCAGCGGATCCAGCTTCTTTTCCCTGCCGATCTGAAACGCGGTGGACACCAGCAAGCGAACTGCACCGTCGGCCACTCGATAGCGACGCGCCAGGTACTGGACGACCCCCTTCTGCTGCGGATCATTCGCCGTGATCGGTGCGCGAATCTCGACTGACTCGGCATCGGGTTCATCCGTCGACACTATCGCGACCGCCTCCGGGCCCAACAATCGGGCTTCCAGCGCGGAGCGTGCATCTTCACTGCTCGCCAGCACGCCGGCAGCGAGCAGGGCCATGCAGCCGGAGAGCATCACAACCAGCTTCGCCGTCGACACTACGCCGGCGGTGATGTCTCTGAAAAAAGTGATGCACGCAGCTGCCATGACCGGCCCGATTGCACCGATATTGCGCAGAGCATAATTCGCACGGTTTGCCACTCGTAACTCCTTATGCCGATCGGCCAGCGATCTCTGGGGTCGCCATTCACAGGTTGGAACGTTGACCGGATCGTCCGACTGCTTCACCGGCCATTTCAATTTCCCTCGCCGGGTCCCGGCAGGCGAGGGGTCTATCTTTCACAGTGACCTAGAGCAACCTCGGGGCCCAACGCCAACACTTGGATTTAACTGCGTCCAGCGCAGCGTGTTGCAGCGCACGCGCTAGAGGGATACCCAAACGGCTGGGCGGATTCTAGGTACCCGGGAGCCTCGGTCAAGCCGGCATTCACTCTAAATAAGGCGCATTTGCCACATCGAGCCGCCAGGCGGATAACACTCCCGGAGCAACACGCCATAAATTGATTACTAATCAATAACTTATCGGACTCAAATAGGCTGATGTTTGCGCTCACTTCCCAGCTTGCCGCTCGTCGCAGGGCGCCCTCGGACATATGAGATACGCTGACCTGCGCGACTTTTTGAGGCAGCTGGAAAGCTCCGGCGAGCTGAAGCGGATTTCGACCGAGGTCTCGCCTCGCCTCGAAATGACGGAAATCTGCGATCGAACGCTGCGCTCTTCCGGGCCGGCGCTTTTGTTCGAGCGCCCGGCCGGCTCGCAGATTCCGGTACTTGGCAACTTGTTCGGCACGGTCAGCCGGGTCGCGCGGGCGATGGGCGCCGCCGACGTCGGCGCCTTGCGCGAGGTCGGCGAGTTACTGGCCGCTCTGAAGGAGCCGGAGCCACCGAAAGGCCT
>JBGSWX010000158.1:0-4385 GCA_041751695.1 Burkholderiaceae bacterium
GTCGTGGTGTCGGCGCTGCAGACTTTCCGAAAGCGGCCGTCGGTCAGCTTTTCCGATTGCTTGATCGTCGGGATCGCAACTAAGCACGGTCATGTGCCGGTCGGTACTTTCGATCGCGATCTGGCGCGGCTCGAAGGAACGCAACGTCTCTGATGCGTCCCTCTGAGCAGGCGCTCAAAAGCGAGACTCGTGCGCCCGTGACGGCTGCCGATTGGCTTGACCGCATCGCGCAACTCGCCTCACGACACGGCGTGCACCTGTCCACTCTGCAGCAAAGAGATGGGCGTGACCTCGAGCTTCTGTTTGCCAGCGCCACGCTCGCTTTCCCGGCGGATCGGTTGCTCAACGAGCGCGAGGCCAACGCCGTGCTGCAGGGATTTCTCGCTACTGCGGGCGTGATGGTCGCAACCGATCATGTCGAATTGCGCCGCTGGATGGTCGACACAGGATTTCTTCAGCGATCAGACTACGGCACCGACTATCGGCGTGGATCCCTTCCTGCGTGGCTCTCCGAGGCGGCCCAGACGCTTGAGTTTGAGCGCATCGCAAGCACTGTTGCGCAAGCCCGCATCGCCCATGAGTCGCAGCGCGAAACGCGCCGACAGGCGTGGCTCGCAAGCCAGATCGAAGTCACCGAAGGCGCCCGCGAAGAAACGAGCGGCGAAGCAAACGCGGATGAAAATTTCATGCGGCTCGCACTCGATCAGGCGCATAACGCGTGGGCACTTTCGGAAGTGCCGGTCGGCGCCGTCGTCGTCAAGGACCGCCAAGTGCTTGCCACCGGGTTCAATCAGCCGATCGGCAACACCGATCCGACCGCGCACGCAGAGATTCGGGCGATGCGCGCGGCGGCCGAGCTGCTCGGCAACTACCGGCTGACCGATTGTGAGCTCTATGTGACGCTCGAGCCGTGCGCGATGTGTGCGGGCGCTATGCAGCACGCGCGTATCAAGCGACTCATTTTCGGCGCGGCGGATCCGAAGACCGGTGCGTGCGGTAGCGTGGTCGACCTGTTTGCCGAGCCGAAACTCAACCATCACACGGCGGTGCGCGCCGGAGTGCTGGCCGACGAAAGCCGCCGATTGCTCTCCAGCTTTTTCGTTGCGCGCCGAGAGCTGCGGCGCAGCGGCAGCCTGCCACCCGACGCCGATGACGCCGAGTAAGACGCTCGGCATCGTCGCGCCGTCGGGATTTCTGCCGGACCCCGGCGTAATCGATCGTGCCGCAGCGTTTTTCTCTTCGCGCGGCTGGCAAGTCGTATCGGGCGAGAGCGTGTTTGCACGCGAGCAGCGGTTTGCCGGCAGCGACGAGCTGCGGCTTGCCGATCTGCAGCGCTTCGCGACCGATGCAACGATTGCGCTGGTCTTGTCTGCGCGTGGCGCCTATGGATTGTCGCGGCTGCTCGATCGCATCGACTACGTGGCAATCAAAGCGCGTGCGCCGGTCATCGTCGGCTACAGCGACTTCACCGCGTTCAATCTGGCGTATCTCGCCCGCCGCGGCGTGAGTTTCGCCGGACCCAGTGCGGTCGACTTCGGCGCCCGCGAGCCGAACGCCTTCACCGTCGAACACTTTTTCGGCGTGCTGAGCGCCAAAAATTACGCCGTGCAACTCGAGCTGCAGGGGCCGCGCGCCGATGTGTCGGGGCGGTTGTGGGGCGGCAACCTGGCGATGCTGACAGCGATGCTGGGCACGCCGTACTTTCCGCGAGTGCGCGGCGGCGTTCTCTTCCTGGAAGACGTCAACGAGCCCGCGTACAAGATCGAGCGGATGTTCTATCAGCTGGCGCATGCCGGCGTGCTGCAAAAGCAAACGGCTATCGTGCTCGGCGACTTCGAGCCGGTCACGTCAATGCCGAATGACAATGGCTTCGATCTCGCCGCCGTCGTACAACGGCTGCGCGAGCTCACAGATGTGCCGGTATTCACGGGGCTGCCGTTCGGTCATGTGGCGCGCAAGCTGACGCTGCCGGTCGGAGGCCAAGCACGGCTCGCGGTCAAGCGAGGCGGCAAAGCAGTACTTGAGTTAAGCCGCTATCCACATTTAGATTGAACCTGCCTCGCCTATGATCGCGGCCATGATGAGCACCTTCAGACCATGTCAGGTCCGCTAACCCGCTTCGGCTTTGCCGAAGAAACACCCGAGCAACGGCACGAGAAGATTCTTGCCGGTGTGATGGGATCGGTGTACCGACAGGTGCCGCAGTCGGTGCTGGTCAGCGTCGTCGGCGCTTTCGCGCTGGTCGTAGTGCTCTGGTACGCGGTCAACCAGAACCTGTTGTTGGGCTGGCTGCTGCTGATCTTGTTCGAATCGCTGTCGCGCTTTCGTCTTGCGTATCGCTTCCGGCATGCCGATCGCACTGCGGAGACAGTCGATGCGTGGGCCACGCGCTGGGTCGTGCAGGCCGGACTGGCCGGCGTGCTGTGGGGCGTTGCGGGATTCCTGTTTTTCTCCAGCAACCAGCCGTTGCACCAGGTCGTGGTGGTGGCCGTCGTGTTAAGTGTTGCGTTCGGTTCTTTGACGCTCTACGCCAGTCACCGCCCGGCGTTCCACACGTTCATGTTGCTTGCGGTGGTGCCGCTGATCGCGCGCATGGCGCTCGAGCAGGACCCCACCTACTACACCGCGGCGGTCGTGATGACGGCCGTGTTTTTGTTCACCGTGCTTTATGGCCGCGACTTCGGCAACGCGGTATTCGAGTCGGTCAAGAACACTTACGAGAACGAGGTGCTGGTCGAGCAGCTGGTGGCCGAAAAGCGCATGGCCGAAGATGCGCGGCGCGACGCCGAGAACGCCACGCGCTCGAAAACGCAGTTCTTCGCTGCGGCCAGCCACGATTTGCGGCAGCCGCTGCAGGCGATCGGCATCTACGTTTCGTTGCTTAAGAAGCGAGCCCACGGGCCGCTCGAACCGCTGGTCAACAACCTGTCGACCGCGGTCGAGACGCTGTCCAAGCTGGTCGAAGAGCTGCTCGAGATTTCGCGGCTCGATTCGGGCTCGATTCAGCCGCGCGTCGAGCAGGTTCTGATCGACGATATGTTCTCGCTGCTCGAGCAGGAGTTCACGCCGCTGGCTGCGTCCAAGGGGTTGTCGCTGCGCATACGCCGCGGTGGAGTTCCAATCGATAGCGATTCGTTGTTGCTGCAGCGAGTGATCCGTAACCTGCTCGCCAATGCGATTCGCTACACGCAGCAGGGCGGGGTGTTGCTGGCGGCGCGGCGGCGCAATGGATTCATCAGCCTCGAGATTTGGGATACCGGTCCGGGGGTCAAGCAGGGCGAGCTCGATCGCATCTTCGAAGAGTTCTATCGCGGCGAAAGCTCCAAGGCGGAAAACAGCGGCTCGGGCTTCGGACTGGGCCTGTCGATCGTCAAACGCATCTGCGGCTTGCTCGGCCATCCGCTGATCGTCACGACGCGACCGGGAACCGGCACCGTGTTTCGCGTCGAAGTGCCGCGCTCGAGCTTGCCGATGCGCATCAAGCGCAGCTCGCCCGAGACGCTCGACGTGACGATCCGGCCGCTCGATGGGTTCACGTTCGTCGTCATCGAAGACAACGCCGAGATATTGAACAGTCTGACGCGCCTGATCAAATCGTGGGGTGCCCAAGTGGTGCCGTCGACCGGCTACAACGCCCAGTTGATCAAGCGCATCAGCGTGCAGCAGAGGATCGACGCGGTCCTGGCCGACCACAACCTCGGGCCGCATTCGATCAGCGGCGTCGAAACCGTGTTCAGAATTCGCGAGCTTGTGGGCTTCCCGATTCCGGTCGTGATGCTGACCGCGGTGCAGGGCGTCGATGTGCTGTCGGAGTTTCAGCGCGTGATGCTGGAGCGGATGGAGCTCAACCCGACGATGACTTCAGCGATTGCACGCAGCCGCGTCGAAGAGCCCACGGTGCTGCAGAAACCAACGACAGCCGCCGTTCTGAACAACACGCTGGCGGAGATGCTGGGGTTGACCACGCTGCCGCTGGTCAGGCGCCTGGATTCGGAAACGGCTTCCGCGAGCGACGCGTCTTAGTAGCTGGTCGGAAAAATCAGCCGATGTCGTAGCCGTGCCGGCGTGCTGCGAGCAGAGCTTCGGTGCGATTGGATGCGCCAAAGGCGCGATAGATCGCGGTGACGTGCGTTTTTACCGTGCCTTCGGATAAACCGAGCTCGCGGCAAATGATCTTGATCGGCGCCCCGCGCGCGAGCAGTTGCAGCACCTGCTGCTGGCGCTCGGTCAGCTCGACCCGGCCGCCGTCGCCGTCGCGCGAGCGTTCGGAGTTGCCGAAGATGCCGGCGCGGTTGACCTCTTCGAGCAAGTCCGCGGGGATATAGACGCCGCCGGACAGCACGAACTTGACGGCCGATAACAACGTTTCCGACGCCATCGACTTC
>JBGSWX010000159.1:0-14227 GCA_041751695.1 Burkholderiaceae bacterium
GGGGCGGCCGCCGGCGAAGCCGAAGGTCTTGAAGCCCATGCTCTCGAGCGCGACGTTGCCGGTGAGGATCATCAGGTCGGCCCACGAGATCTTGCTGCCGTACTTCTGCTTGATCGGCCACAGCAGGCGGCGCGCTTTGTCGAGGCTGACGTTATCGGGCCAGCTGTTCAGCGGTGCGAAGCGCTGCTGGCCGCGGCCGCCACCACCCCGGCCGTCGCCGATGCGATAGGTGCCGGCGCTGTGCCAGGCCATGCGAATGAAGAGCGGACCGTAGTGGCCAAAGTCGGCCGGCCACCAGTCCTGCGAGTCGGTCATCAGCGCGTGCAGATCTTTTTTCACCGCCTCCAGGTCGAGGCTGTCAAATGCCTTCGCATAGTCGAAGTCAGCATCCATCGGATCGGACTTCGAAGAGTGCTGGGCGAGCAAGTCAAGGCGCAGCTGGTTGGGCCACCAGTCGCGATTCGTGGTGCCGCCGCCGGCGGTGTGAGGGAAGGGACACTTGGCTTCGGTGATGAGCGCGGAATCGTTCATTGGCTTGATATATGGATGGATAGAGTGCAGGCGATGAGTTTCTACTATCACCCGTAACAAAGCCAGTCGGCTTTATCAATCGCGGCGATAGGAAAAAGCTGGCTTCAGAACAGTCCACGCAAGCTTTGGCAATGAACTGGGACTACCCCGCAGGTGCGACGCCCCTTGACCCTGATGAGTCGGAAGGCCTCATTCCGAAGCACATTGCCGGCGCACAATGCGCGCTGGCATTCATGCTGATGAGGATCTGCCATGGTCCGCGTGATCGTAGTTCTCGTCTCGCTCACACTCGCATGCTATCCGGCGCAAGCGGTCGGCCCGGCCGTGCTGATCGCGAAGGAGTTGGTCAAGCAGATCATCTTTGACTTTGTGCAGGCACGCGTCGAAGACGCGATCCGCGCGTCGTTCGGCCCGTGCAAGGCTGACCTCGCCGAAGACGCCGTTACACAGAGTCGAACGTTGACCGGGTTGCTTCGAGGCAGCGGCGGAGGCATGGCCAGCCTCGGCGCACTCGGCGGTGCCGGCAACCTCGGAAGCCTGAGTAGCTTAGGAGCAGCGGGTGGCCAGGTGCGCACGGTTCGAAACCTTCAGAACGTACAGTCGACAGCGAGTTCAGTCGCGGGCGCAGCGAATCTGGCCAGCGCTGCAGGCGGGGGTGATGGCGCGCTGGCAATCGGCCAGATTGCAGGCACCGTGTCAGGCGTTGCGGGGACGGCCGCCGGAATGGCCGGCAGCGCGGCGAGTGTCACGGGTGCTGCAGGAGCGGTTGGCGCAATTGGCGGTATGCCCAACATTGCGGGTATGCCGAACATGGCGGGAATGGGCGGACTGAACGCCTTGATTGGCCAATCCGGCGGCGGCGCTGAAGCGATGGCCGCCATGTCGCACATGATGCCGTCGGGCGCGGGCGTCCCCGGAATGGGCGGCGCCGACATGCAGCAGGCGATGGCGATGATGCAGCAGATGATGAACGCCAAGCCGCTCGATGCTGCGGAGATGAATGAGCTTGCGCTGATATTGGAGAGCTTCGGCAGGATCTCCGAAGCGATTCAGCCGGGCAGTGCGTGCAGCGCGGACGACTATAAGCGGCAGTTCATGCGGGTCAGTGCGATGAGCATGCAGCCGGGGATGCCGCAGGGCGGCGCGATGATGGGCGGCGTTTTGCGCATGATGTACACGAGCTTCAAGGAAATGCAGCGCTCGACGGCCGAGGCGGAGCAGGTGTTCCGGCAGATGAACGCCGAAGATCGTGCGGAGTATGTGCAGACAACGGTGGCCGAGATGAAAGATCAACCGCCCGAGGGCCGCCGTGCATTTCTGGCGATGATCGATTCTGGCATGCTCGGTATGCCCGAAGATATGAGAAGTGCGTTTCGAAAACAGCTTGCAAGCTGACGATGCGCATTGCGTCAGGTCAACATCAGCGCGCTGATGGCATCGGCTGAAAACACGCGCCTGGCGGCTAACTCGGTTCGCGGTGGCGCACGGCGCTCATATTTTTATCTGGTGCTGCCGGTGCTTTTGCTTGCGATGGCCCTGATCGGGTTCTGGCCACAGTATTACGGCCGGCTGCTGGCGGGTACGGCGCTCGACAGGGGCCCTAGCCATTTTCTCGTCCACGTTCACTCGTCGCTGTTTCTTGGCTGGCTTGCGATTCTGTTTACGCAGGCCTTCTTCGTACGCGCCGGCCGTGTCGATCTGCACCGCCGCTTCGGGCCGCTGTTCGCAACTTACGGCTATGGTGCAGCGGCGATCGGAGTTCTTGCGGGTCTGCAGCTGGCCGCGTGGCGAGTCACGCGCGGCGGAGCACTCGATGAGGCCGCCGTTTTTGTCGCGGCGCCGCTGCTCGACATGTTGATGTTCGCCGCCTTTCTGACCGCCGCGATCATCTATCGGCGTCGGCCGGAAATCCACAGAACGCTGATGCTGTTCGCCGCCTACAGCTTTGCGTTCATTGGCTTGGTTCGCTACCTCGCCCGCATCCCCGGGGTGCTAGACAACCTGTGGCTCGCCACGCTACTGCTGGTCGCGCCGATCCTCGCCTGCATCGCCTGGGAATATGCCACGCGACGTCGCATACACGCCGTCTGGTTCGTCGGACTCGCTGCGTTCACCACTCGTTTGCTTCTCGAACTGCTAGCCACGTTGCCGCCATGGCTGCCGGTCGGTCGGGCCCTGATTCGGCCGTTCATCTGATGCTGGCGCAGCGAAACGACCGGTTTTAGGCGGGCAATTTACCGCGTACGTCGCCCGGCGCCGATTGCTGCTGCTTACACGCTCGTTTTTGACAATTTAGGCCTGCCGATGCAACGTAGTCTTGCGCCATGCAAGACAATTCCGCGAGGTTCCGGGCCATACAGATACGCGCAGCCGCGCTGACGGCCAACGCGTCAGGACGCGCCGCCGGGGACATGCTCATCGAGCTGGATGCCCTCCAGCGCGAGCTCAGGTCGGCCGATTCGGCTCGCACCGACGTCTACGTCGCGGCGGTGTTCGCGGTGGTTGCGGGGTTCAACGCACTGGGGCGCGCGCAAAAGATGGGGCCGTTGCTTGAGCGCGCCATCGACATTTGCCGCGACCTTCCCGACCGCCGTCTGCTGCGACGAGCGCTTTCGCTGCATGGCTATTTCACGGGCGACATCATCAACGCGCCCGCGGCGCTCGGAAGCCTGCAAGAAGCGGTCGAAATTGCGCGCGAAATGGAAGACCCGGTAGCCGAGGTGTCGACGGTGGTCAACCTGGGAGTGGTGCTCACCAATATCGGATGGGATGACAACGCACAACGAGCCTTCCAACTCGCGTGGGATGTGTACGAGCGCTGGCCGGAGGCGTTCGAGGGGACAGATGCCAGTGGAGCGCCCGCCGCGTTGATGGCTGCCGCGGCCGCTGCCAACACGGCGGCGATTTCTTCGCAGCTGAATGATGTGGAACGCGGGTTGGAGTTCAGCGCACGCGCGCGATCACTGGCGCAGAGCCAAGGTGCCAACGCTCAGCATCGTACGGTTCAGCTGCATTACGACAATATCCATTGCATCCTGCTGGCAAAAGCCGGGCGGTTAAAGGAGGCAAAGGCCGTCGCGGAGTCGATGTTCGCGACAGCCAAGGGTTCAGACAACGTGCGCTGGGAATATCTCGCGTTGCAGGCCGCGGGAATGGTGGAGGTGCGCCACGGCAAGGTCGATGAGGGGTTGGAGCTGCTGAAAAAGTCGCATCGGCGTGCCGCTTCCATTTCTACCGGCATGGAAGTACCGGCGCATCTGATGCTGGCAGACGCATATCGCTACGTGGGCAAGTCGGAAGAGGCCTTGCAGGTGATGCGCGATGTGTCAGTGCTTCTGAAGAAGATGCAGCGGCTGCACTTCGACCGCGCTGACCCGCAGGCGAGTGAACCGGATGACCGCGAATGGGAGAACACGAGGCCGCTGGGATGGGAAGACACCATCACGATTGACAGCAAGTTGGTCGCCCTCGAAAACCTGGCCGCTGCGGCCGAAGCGAAACAGGAGCCGAGCGGCGAGCACACGATCCGCGTCGGCGCGCTGGCGCGGCTGGTCGCCGACAGGCTTCCTTGGGCTATTACTTTACAGACCACGATCGAGCGGGCGGCACGCCTGCACGATGTCGGCAAGGGCTCCGTTCCTGAGACGCTGCTACGCCAACGAGGCCCGCTGACGTGGCAGGAAAAAGAATTCCTGCACGCGCACTCGAAGTTTGGTGAGGAGCTGATACGCGAGCAGCTCGGTACCGAGCGCTGCGGCATTTACGCCAACGTGGCGCGGTCACATCACGAACGGTTCGACGGGAACGGCACGCCCGACGCGCTGACCGGTCAGGAAATCCCGCTCGAAGCGCGCATCGTGCATGCGGCCGACGCCTACGACTCGCTGACGCATGATCGGCCGTGGAGAAAAGCGCTGCCGCACGATGAAGTGCGAATTTATCTGTGCACTGAGAAAAGCGCGCAGTTTGATCCTGCGGTGGTTGATGCGCTTCTGAATGTCGTCAAAGACCTGCGCGCGCATGGACGCAGTCTTGACGATCAGTTGGTCGAAAAGGCGGAGCCTTCGGAGTTCGTTAAAGCGCGGCGGGCGTTGGGGAAGCTGCTTCTGAACTGAAGCAGGCCCGGATACGTATAGAAAATGGTAGATTTCTATACATGTCAAGACGACATGTATAGGCAATGGCTACCTTGAGCGCAGCGGCTGCGGCCAAAAAGCGAGCTGAAGCTTTGCCGCCACCCTTACAACCGCTCAGCCGCTTACAGCCGAGCTACTTTGAATCGTCAGCTTTGCTCAGGAAAACGGCGACTGCCAGCCGCTACCTTGCCGAGCTCAAAGGCTTGGCGTCCTCGATTCCAAATCAAAATATCCTCATCAATACCTTGGGCTTGCAGGAGGCCAAGGACAGCTCAGCCATCGAGAACATCGTCACCACTCACGACGAGCTGTTTCGCAGCGAAACCTATCCCGAGTTGTTCGCCTCACCCGGCGCCAAGGAGGTGCGCGACTACGTCCAGGCGTTGCAGGTAGGGCATGGCCTCGTAAAAAAGAGTGGGTTGTTAACCGCCAATCACGTGGTGGAGATACAGGCGACGTTAGAGCGTAACGATGCGGGCTTTCGCAAGCTGCCGGGCACGGCACTAAAGAACAACGCCGGTGCGATCGTCTACACGCCGCCTCAAGATCCAGCCGCCATCGTTGAACTCATGCGTGACCTCGAGCGCTTCATTAACGACGATGAAGTGTTCGATGCCGACCCACTAATGAAGATGGCAATAATTCACCACCAGTTTGAGAGCATCCACCCCTTCTATGACGGCAACGGCCGCACGGGCCGGATCGTGAACGTGCTGTATCTCGTGCAAAAAGGCTTGCTCGACATTCCGGTGCTCTACCTCTCACGCCACATCGTTCGCACCAAGCCCGACTATTACCGCCTGCTTCAGGCTGTGCGAGAGCAAAGGGATGCACCGGAGGTCTGGCAGGAGTGGGCGCTGTACATGCTTACGGCCGTGGAACTCACCGCGCGGCAAACCATCGGTACCGTGACCGATATCAAGGCGGCGCTACTGGACTACAAGCACCGTATCCGCGATGCGTTCAAGTTTTATAGCCAAGACCTGATCAATGTCTTGTTCGCTCATCCCTACGCAAAGATTGAATTCATTGAGCGCGACTTGAATGTTTCACGTATCACGGCTACCAAATATCTGGAGGCGTTGGCGGCCGAGGGATTCGTGCGAAAGGTCAAGGTGGGGCGCTCGAACTATTACATCAACTTGGCGCTGAACGCGATTCTGACAAGAACAGAATTGGTAGATGGTGCGGAGGGCGGTGCCGTTTGATGAAAGTACAAGGTGCCTGCCACTGTGGCGACATATCCTACGAGGCGGTCGTCGACCCGGCGCGCGTGTCGATCTGTCATTGCGCAGATTGCCAGGCGCTGACAGGATCGGCGTTTCGAGTCACGGTGCCCACGCTGATAGACGATTTCAAGTTGCAGACGGGGTCGCCAAAGATCTATGTCAAGACTGGCGCCAGCGGAGCAAGGCGCGTGCAGGCTTTCTGCTCGCGTTGCGGATCGCCGCTTTACGCTTGTGCAGCCGACAATCCTACGACGTACGGGCTGCGAGTCGGATGCGTCGCTCAAAGACATGAGCTTGTTCCAGCGCTGCAGATTTGGTGCGGCTCGGCATTGAGCTGGACGACTGGTATCGAAGACATTCCGAAACGGCAACGCGAATAGCACCTCGTAAACAACTCTGACTCTGTTTCGTGCAAGACTGCGGCGCTGGCCACAACCCCACCACCCATGAAAAGAGTTGCAAAAAAGAAGGTCGAACGCGAGGACAGCGGCGTCGCATCGGTGATGCGCAGTTTGTTTCACTCGTTCGCAATACTTGTCGAACAAGCTGCGGATGGGAGACCGCAACTGCGCGGGCTGCGCGTCGCCCACGACCCAAAGGTTGACCGTTTTGTCGCAGTGCATCTGGGTGCGAGAGTTGAATTCGTCCTGCGCATTGACACCGATAGCGTGCCGCCGCATGCCGAGGTTGAATGCAGGCCGATAAATTCCGCTGGAGCGTCTGGGGAAATGACGATCGCTGGCTTTCGTTTCAACGAAGCCGGCATCGTCTCCGAGTCGACCGTTCCCGAATTAGTCAATGAGCGACTCGACCAGAAGACTGGCGCTTGGAGCATCGTGGCTGCGGTGATGTGGAACGCCCTGCAGACGCAGTCTTAGCCGAAGTGCTGAAGTGGCACGCGGCGCCTCTCATGCCAACTCGCGAGATCGGCGATTCGCGTATCTACGCAGGCATTCACTACAGAACAGCAACCGACGTCGGCATCGCAATGGGCAAGCAGGTCGGAGAGTTGACGGTGCAGAAGTTCCTGCAAGTGCCGCACTAAACACAGAGCTTCCAGAAAGCCGCTGCTGTCTGCCAAGATAGCGCGGCTCTCGTTTTTTGGGCGAGGCTCAGTGGCACTGCTACAGCTAACAGAAGAACAGATTCGCACCTGGACTCGGGCTCAGAAGGACGAGTGGTGGTTCAAGAATGTCTTCCGCGGCGATATGCCGCAGTTGACCATTCGCTCGGCGCTCACCGGCTTTCTGCTCGGCGGCGTGCTGGCCGCTACTGCGCTGTACATCGGCGCCAAGACGGGCATCACGATCGGCGTGGGCCTCACTTCGGTGATCCTTGCATTCGCGCTGTATCGAATCATGCATAGCGTGGGGATCGCGCAGGACTTCACCATCCTGGAGAACAACTGCACGCAGTCGATTGCGACCGCCGCCGGCTACATGATCACGCCGATGGTCTCAAGCCTCGCAGCCTACATGCTGGTGACGGGCCAGATCATTCCGTGGTGGCACATGGTGGTGTGGATGTGCGTGGTGTCGATCATCGGCGTGCTGCTCGCGTTCCCGATGAAGCGGCGGTTCATCAATGAAGAGCAGCTGCCTTTTCCCGAAGGGCGCGCCAGCGGCGTCGTGCTGGATGCGCTGTACACGGGTGCGGCGAGCGCCGGCATGTTCAAGGCGAGGCTGCTCGGTATCACTGCGCTGATCACGGGTCTGTATCAAGCCATCGTCAGCGACGGTTGGATGAATTTGCTGCAGTTCAAGATCCTTCGCATGGATCAGTGGGCGGGTCTCAAAGAACCGTGGACATTCCACGACCGGCTCGACACGTATTACTACGCCGCGGCGGACAAGGTGAACGTGTGGATACCTACCATTCTCGGTACCGACATTCGCCAGCTCGGGCTGCGCCTCACGCTTGACGCGGCGATGCTGGGCGTCGGCGGGCTGATGGGAATCGTTGTGGCGACCAGCTGCCTGCTCGGCGCGTTCATCAACTTCGTGATTCTGGCGCCGATCATGATCGAGGCCGGCGATATCGTCGCGCGCGTTGGGCCGACCGGCGTGACGGTGCCGATCTCACGCGGCGAGATCGTCAACCAGTGGTCGCTGTGGTGGGGCGTGACGATGATGGTCGTGGGTTCGCTCGTCAGCCTGCTCGGGCGGCCGGAAATTTTCAAGGGTCTGTTCAAACGCCGCAGCAAAAATCAGGGCGCCGACGTGCTGAAGCACATCGAATTTCCGTTGTGGATCTCGGCGCTGGGCGTGCCGGTGTTCAGCGTGCTCGGCGCGTGGGTCACGCACGAATTCTTTGGCGTGCCGTGGCTGCTGGCGTTCATCTCGCTGCCGCTGATCTTCGTGCTGTCGGTCATCTGCACCAACTCGATGGCGCTGACGTCGTGGACGCCGACCGGTTCATTGTCGAAGATCACGCAGTTCACGATGGGCGCGATCGATCGCACCAATCCGGCCAGCAACCTGATTCCCGCGGGGATGACGGCCGAGATCGCGTCCAACTCGGCGAACCTGCTGTCCGACATCAAGCCCGGCTACATGCTGGGCGGCAAACCGCGCCAGCAGGCGATTGGTCACGTGATCGGAATTTTTGCGGGCGCGATCGCGTGCGTGCCTCTGTTCTTCCTGCTGTTTCTGCCGCCCGACGCGAACGGAGAGCGCTCGGTGGCGACGATGGTGTCGGATCAGTTCGCGTTCCCCGCGGCGCTGCAGTGGCAAGGCGTGGCTGAAATCATCGCGAAGGGCGTCAGCGCCTTGCCGTATACGGCGGTCGTGTCGATGATCGTGGCGGCGGTGAGCGCGGCCGCGATCGAAGTCGCGCGTATGGCGACCAAGGGCCGCTTCGCGTTGTCGGCGGTGTCGATCGGGCTCGGTGTGGTGCTGCCGCCCGAAGCAACATTCGCGATGTTTGTCGGCGCGCTGCTGTTCTGGTTAATGGGCCGGCGCTATCGGACCCAGGGCACCCGCGGGCACCGGTTCTGGGTCGAAGGTTTGGAGCCGATCTGCGCCGGGCTGATCTCCGGCTCCGCGCTGATGGGAATCGGCAACGCGATCGTCAATGTGCTGATGAACTGAAACGCGGCGCTATTGAATGACCCCGCAGGCCGCGCGCCCGCCGGCATTACCCGTCGGATCTGTCTTCAAGTCGTCCTGATCAAGGTGGATGATCACAGCCCGCCCGATGATTCCGTCCGGCTTGTCTTTGCTGACCGAGATGCCGCCGATCGTTACGTTGATGGTGGCCGATCCGCGATCATTGAACACGAGGTTGCCGGTATCACCGGCATGCCTGACAGCGTCGGTAGGTGCACCATGTTTGTGGCCTCGCGGATTGAAGTGCCCACCCGCGCTCATCGCTTTGGGATCGCTGCAGTCCCCCGTCTCGTGAATGTGCCAGCCTTTGACTCCGGCTGAATGGCCGTTGACCTCCCCGGTGATGCGGACCAGATCACCGACCTGAGTGAAGGTGACATTGCCGCTGACGTTGGAGCCGCTTCTGGGCTCAAGCTTCGCGCTGGCGGTTGGCGCGGGGCTCATCCCGGCACAGCCAGCGAGGATGAGTGCACCGGCTGCGATTGCTATTGCTGTTTTCATTGTTGCCTCGTTCACGTTAGGTTCGACCAAGCTTTGCGCAGCAACTTTTGATCCAGCCCAATCCTTCTTCGGTGCTTCGGCGTGGCCGATACTCGCACCCGACCCAACCACTGTATCCCAGCTCGTCGAGCATGCGAAGCAAGTAGGTGTAGTCGACTTCGCCCTCGTCGGGCTCGTGACGATCGGGTACTCCGGCAATTTGTACATGCCCGATGTGGTCGAAGCACTTCTTGAACGTCGTCAGCAAGTCGCCTTCAACAATCTGGGCGTGATAAAAATCCATTTGAACCTTCAAGTTGGATTCGTCCACTTCTTCACGAATCGCATGCGCTTCAGCCTGGGTGTTTAGAAAGTAGCCCGGCATGTCGCGTTGGTTGATCGGTTCGATCAACAGCGTGCGGCCCGTCTTCGCGAGCTCTCTTGCGGCAAATTTAAGGTTATCGATGTACAAGGCGCGGTGCGCGGTGCGATCAGCGCCGGCTGGCACGACACCACACATCGCATGCAGCGTCGGTGTGTTAGTAGCCTCCGCATATTCGAGCGCGCGCGCAACGGCGGCGCGGAATTCCCCCTCGCGCCCGGGAAGCGCGGCCAAGCCACGTTCTCCCGCCGCGAAATTACCCGGCCACAAGTTCAAGCCGCGATTTTGCAGCCCGCTGTCGGCGAGCCACTTTGCAATGGCGTTCGGTGCATGGTCGTACGGAAACGAAAGCTCGACCGCGTTGAATCCATTGCGGGCTGCAGCGGCAAAGCGCTGCTCGAACGGTAGCTCCAAAAACAGAAATCCGAGATTGGCAGCGAACTTCGGCATAGCGAACCTCTGAGCCGTGGCTTCCTAGGCCGGTACCAGGCGAAGGTGCGTGATCTCGGAGGGCGCACCGAATCGCTTGGGCGGCCCCCAGTATCCCGTACCGCGGCTCGTGTAAACCCAAAGGCTCTGCAGCTGATGCAGGCCGGCAGTGAAGGGCTGCTGCATCCGAACGAACAAGTTCCACGGCCAGAATTGGCCGCCGTGCGTGTGGCCGGAGAGCTGCAACTGAAATCCCGCCCTCAACGCCGCGGCGGCCGACCTCGGCTGATGCGCCAGCAGAATTCGCACGACGTGACCTGGAGCGGTGGCAATTGCAGCGGCGGGATCGCTGCGGTGAGATTCATCGAAGTGATGGCCGCTGTGGTCGGTGACGCCGGCGATCACGAGCGCGCCGTCGTTGTGGCGCAAGACCACGTGCTCATTGAGCAGGACGTTGACTCCGAGGCGGCGCAGCTCGGCCACCCAGGCGGTGACGCCGCTGTAGTACTCGTGGTTGCCGGTTACGAAGTAGGTGCCATGGCGCGAGGTCAAACCACCGAGCGGCGCGACGTGAGACCGGAGCTGGGCCACGCTTCCGTCAACCAGATCGCCCGTCACGGCCACCATGTCGGCTTGCAGCCGATTCACGGCGCCGACAATCGATTGCAGATAATCGCCCTTGATGGTCGGGCCGACGTGAATGTCGCTGATCTGAGCGATCGTGAAGCCGTGCAGCGACGCGGGCAAATTCTTGATCGGTACATCGACTGCAACGACGCGCGCAGTCCGGCGTGCATTGATCAGGCCCCACACCGTCATCAACATCGCCGCGGCGGGAACGGCGGTTGCGCTCCACGTGGCGAGCGATGCAATAGAGATTGCTAGGCCAAGTTGGTTGCCGATCCAGAGGCCCGCCAGTGCGACATCGCGCAGCAGCGTTAGAACCAACAAGCTCGACAGGAAGCCCATCGCGATGAAGGCTGCCGCCATTGCGATCTCATGGCCCCGGCCCTGCCGGCGGCGACTGCGCCAGTGATTCAAACCCACTTGCAGGCTGATCGCGGAAATCATCACGAGCAGCGCTACGCCGATCTGTACCCACGTGAATTCACTCAGCGCGGGAATGAGTCGCCACGCGATGAACGCGTGTACCAAGACAGAGATGATGCTCAGCGGCATGTTTGTGGAACTGCGAGTCGAAAATGGCTGGAAGCTATGTGGCGCTGCCGGCGGATTCTTCAACGGCGGAGGGGCCGAATATGATCGCATCCTCCAGCAGGTTATCGTCCACCATGAATTGCGTGTTGTGCATGGATAAGCGGTTCTTGTGCGAGACCTGCAGGCAGTTGACGCCCTGGCCGTGCCCGCTCGAGCACGAATGCGCTATGCCGTGCCCGCAGTGCAATCGCGAGGGCGAACAGCCTACCGGGTACGAATAGGGCGCGCGCGCTTCACAGCGCAAGGAAGTCGTCGATTGCTTTCATGGCGCGGCGCTCGGCTTTCCAATCGGTGGCGAGCTGCAGATAAAGATCTGCGATGCCCTCGAAGATCTGCGCCGTAGACGAATCAGCGGCGAACGCCGCCACTTCACGCATCTCGAACTCCCACCGGTGCGCCTTGGGGTACATGTCCGGCAGCGAGCGGCCGATGTGAGCGAGCAGTTGCGGCTGACTGTAGGCGAGCTCTTCACGCAAGGCGTTCGCCGCGCCCGCGCGTGTGGCGGCCAGTGCCATCGCAGCGGCGAGCGCAGTGAGCCCCTTGTTGAATCCGGCGTACGCCATCTTCAGCGCAGAGGCGGCACCGACCGGTCCGTGAGTGGAGCGCGCGCGCAGCCCCAGCGCAGTCAAGGTCGCAACATCCGAAGGGTTCTCTCCTGCCAGATGAAGAGTCGGGCCGCTTTGATCCTGGCGGCCCGGTGCGCCGATGATCGAGCCATCGACGAAGCGCGCGCCACTGGCTGCTATGAGATCTTCGATAACGGCCACCGTGTCGACACTCACCGCGTTGCAGTCGACATACGCGGCCTTTTTTGCAGCGCGCTGCAGGGGGGCCTGAAAACGCAGCGCAAGGGCAACCGCATCCTTGGGCGGAACAATGGAGAGAATGAAGTCGGCCGCTGCGATTTCATCATCGTCCGTGTCGATCATCCCCGCGCGGCTCGCGCGTTCAACCGTGGCGGCGCTGCGGTGCGCAAGCGAGGTCAGCACGCGCGCACCATGACGGCGCAGCCGCTCGCCGATTGAACATCCCATTTCTCCCGCCGCTATCACGGCCACCACGGTGGTCAACGCATACCTCCTTTATGAGCGCTTGATCATCGTTGCAATGATAGGTCGCGGTGGTGCGCCGACCCGGTAGAAGGTTTGGCGAGCGCCGGCCTGCGGGACGGTTGAAAACTACGGCAGCTCGAACCGGTAAGCCTCCAATCCGCGAGCCTTCGCACTGAGCGCCGGTGCAGGCTTGTTCTTCAGATGGCGATCCAGGAACTCGATTCCGTAGCGGTCGATCAGGTAGGCGTTGGATTTTGCCTTCAGGCACGCGACCACGTTCGGCTGACCTGAGCACAGCAGATTGGTCCATTCGAAGTGCGTGCCGCCGTTGAGCTTCACGAAGTACTTCGGCGGTTGCGTCACGGCGTAAGCGCCCTGCGCTCCTTCCATGCTCGGCGTAATGCCCCAGTCGAACTGGGCGCCCTGATACATCACCGGCACGTCGAGCCGCGCGATAGTCCGCTGCGATATGAACGGCAGCAGATACGGCGAAAACGCGAGCACCGCTTTGACATCGGCGTGCTTCCACGCTGGCCATCCGCCGGCTAGTGCAATCGCTGCGTAAGCGCCGAGTGAATGGCCGGCTGCGCCGATGTTGCGCACGTCGGTGGCCGGGCCGAGCTGCGGATCCTCCGCCACCAGGCCGATGACGGCACGTAGGTCGTGCAGGCGCGCAATTTCGCTGCGCTCGTTCCAGCGCTGCGGCTCGTAGAACGGCTGATCCGTGCGCATGTTGCCGAACTTGAGCTCGTCGCTGCCGATCGCGCAGACCGCATCCTTGTGATCGGGCGCCGCCACGACGTAGCCGTGTCGCGCCAGCTCCTCGGTGAAGAACAGGGTCTGCAATGCGCAGCCGCCGTGGCCATGCGAAAAGAGCACGAGCGGTACGCGCGGACATGCCGCGGGCGGCGCATCCTTCGCGACGCTGCCCATGAACCCGCCGTTCCCGCGCGAGTAAGCCATCGGCTCCTCGCTTGCCGCCGCCGGATACCAGACCGCCACTTTGCGGCCGTTTTCCATCGCGAGCACGCGATATCCGGCCGACTGCCGGGCGGAACAGCCCTCGGCCGCGAGCGCGCTCGCAGTCGCCAGCGTGCACAGCAGTGCTGTGATGCGCGCAACACTTGCAATCGATAAAGTCAGCACGGGATGTTTCGTCGCGTCCGAACGATGCCACTGTAGCGGCCCGCGATGAAGGCGGGCCGCGCGCGAGCGCTCAGTGCTTCTGCTGGGAGGCCTGCGGCGGGGTCTGTTGCGGGGTCTGCTGCCTATGCGCGTCGTGTTCCACTTCGGCGCTGTTCAACGTCATCATCTGTTCGCCGATCCAGATCTTGTCGGGCTCGGTTTCGTTTGGGTAGATGTGCGTCATCCACCCGAGCGCGAGCGGAATCCAGTAGCCGCCTGCGGCTTTGCATGTGGCTTCGTCGCCGATCGAACCGGCGAAGCCGAAGCGCGCGGTCGGGCCGTCCCAGTCTTTTCTTGGAGTGCCGCTCGGCCAACCGCAAAAGTGCACGTGGCGATGCCAGACGCCGACGCTCAGCGGCACGCGCTTATCGAGCTCGCCGGGCAGCGACTTTCCGGGCGCGGTGTACATGACGCCCACGGCTTGCATGCCTTGGGAGGTTCGCTTGTAAAGAATCGAACCGGGGCGCTCGAGGTCGAT
>JBGSWX010000160.1:0-5217 GCA_041751695.1 Burkholderiaceae bacterium
CGACGGCTCCCCAGTGCGATGCGTACTTCATGCCGTGCACGATGGCGCCGTAACCACCGGAAGACTTGCCGAAACAGCCTCGATGCTCGCGTGATGCGAGCGTGCGGAATTCGCGATCGACGAACGGCACGATCTCTTTCAAGAGGTAGTCTGCGTAACGGCCGACCGCAGACGAGTTGACGTATTGATTGCCGCCGAGCGCGGTGAAGCAATCGGGCATCACAACGATCGCTGACCCCATTTTTCCGTCGTGAATCAAACGGGCAACGCGCTCGGGCACGTTGTATGAAAACGCTTTCCAACCCGCATGCGAGAGTCCGGAGCCCGTAAAGCCGACGAGGTCGTACAGGACGGGGAACCGCGCTCCCTTGCCGCTTTTTGCGCGCGCGCCAGGCTCGAAGTCGTCGTATTCCGGCGGCAACCACACCGCCAGCTTGCGCACATGCGGGTCGCCCCACGGGTTGTCACGCAGCAGGCGCGACACGTGCTCCAGAATGACCAGCGTCCCGGGACTTGACTTCGAGCGTTTTAGTGCCATGCGCAAGATTATGGTCGCCCCGGTAGCCGTCACACGGACGCCGGAGCTTGTGGGCATACTGCCGGACCTAACACACACAAAGAACAGAATCCATGGATGCAATAAAGCTTCTGATCGAACAGCACCGCAAGCTCGAAAGCCTGATGAAAACCGCGGTGGAAGCGCGCGAGCCGAAGGGGCGCTCGGCCTCGCTGGTGAAGGTAGGCGACGACCTGACCAAGCATCTGACTTCGGAGGAAGACCTGTTTTATCCGGCGGTGAAGGCCAAGCGCACTGAAGACATCCTGCTCGAATCGCTCGAGGAGCATTTATCGTTGAAGCGTTTGCTGACCGACCTGCTCGCGCTCGACCCTGCGGCCGAGACGTGGGAGGCCAAGTTCAAGGTGTTAAAGGAGCAGACCGAGCATCATCACGAGGAAGAGGAAGAGAACCTGTTTCCGAAAGTGCGCAAGATGATGGATGCAGCGCAACTCGATGCGCTCGGCCAGGACATGCTCGCGCTGCAGCAGCGGCTGCAACAGGAGGGCGCTCCGCGCGAGGCGGTGGCCGAGCAGGTTGAAGAGGCCGCGCCGCTGAAGTAGCGGGTCAAGGCCGCTTGGCCGATTACCAGTCGAGCGACATCAGCACGCGCGCCATGTTCTTCCCGCACAGGCTCGGTACTTCCGCGCGCAGCGCCCAGCGGTAGGCATCGACTTCCGGGATCTCGCGGCCGCCATGGCGCAGCGTGTAGTGCGTCGAACACTTGAAGCGGGCGATGTCGAGGCCCGCATCGGGCGGAGCAAGCGCGAATACGTGCAGGTCTTTGCGCGGCAGGTAGGGATGCAGTCCAAGATCCTGCAGCCGGTGTTCGCCGAGCTCGATACCGGCTTCTTCGCGAAGCTCGCGCAGCGCCGCTGCCATGCTGGTTTCGCCGGCGTCGCGCACCCCCTTGGGGATGTCCCAGTAGTTGCGTCCGGTCGCGTGGCACAGCAGCAGCTCGGCCGGCGCACGCCGCACGATAACGCCGCAGCTCAGTGACTTCGGCATGCGCGTTGGCGTGATGCGAACGAGTCGCGGGCCGGGAATAGCGTTTGCATAATGGAGCATTCTTACTCGAACCTGCCGCCTATGCACCTGATCCCGCGCCACCTGATCACGCGCCGCCATGCATCACATAGGTCAGCATTGGGCTCGACGCTCAGGGTGGCGGTTGCTCTCAGCGCGGCCTGGGCGGTGCTACAAGGCTTTCGGCTGCTGCACGCGAAACACAATCGCATCGATACCGCCGCGTTTTCGCACGCCGAGGAGGCACCGGCGCGCCGTTTTCTGATCGTCGGCGATAGCACCGGCGTCGGGATCGGCAGTGTGGATTCACGATCGACCGTAGCGGGGCGGTTGGCCGCCGCGTTTCCGGGGACCGTGATCGTCAATCGCGCGTGCGATTCGGCACGGTCAGCCGATATCGCTGCGCAAATCGAGGCCGGCAGCGATCGGTTCGACCTGATCCTGATTTTTGTCGGCGGCAACGACGCGATTCGCTTGTCGCGATACAGGGACCTGGCGCTCGCCGCCGAGCGTGCACTTGACGTGGCTTCCGCGCACGGTGAGCACGTCGCGGTGGTTCCGCCGGCCGACGTTGGCACTGCGCCGGTGTGGGCATGGCCGCTGGACGCGTTGTTCACGCGTCGGGCTGAGGTGGTACGACGCGCCTGGCAATTTGCCATGAGCGCGCGCACCAATGTGCACCTGGTGGACTTGCGATTGCCCCCGAGCCGCGACCCGTTCCGAGTCGCTCCGCGACGCTATTACTCACCCGACGGCATTCATCCGAGCGCCGACGGCTACGCGCTGTGGTTTGCGCAGATCACGCGGCAAGTGCCGTTGTTTGCCGAGCTGAGCTACGCCGATGCATAGAAGCAAACTCATCGCGGCAGTCATCGATTGTCAAACAGACGATCTGACGGCAGCCGCGCGTTTTTGGAGTGAAGCGCTGGGTCGCAAGCTCGACTCGTCCGATGATCCGGCAACCGAAAAATATGTTTCGGTAGGCACCGGTAAGGAAGAGTTGATCGTGCTTCTGCAAAAGGTACCGCACGCAAGCCGTGTGCATCTAGACATTGAAACGGATGACATCGAGGCCGAGGCGGCGCGGCTCGTAGCACTTGGTGCCAAGCGTATTGAAAAGATCAAGACGTGGTGGGTGATGGAGGCACCGTCCGGCCATCGCTTCTGCGTCGTTCGTCCGCAGCGCGACGGGGTCATGCCGGATGATGCAAATGAGTGGCCTTAAGTGAGCCGCTACAAAATCCTGCTGTACCACCACATCGACAGAAACGCCGCAAACATTGCCAACACCGCACCGATCGCAGCGACCACTGCCGTGACTTCAGTCGGCTGCTGCCGCTCGAACGACAACTTCGTGCCGAGCGCCTGGTAGACCTTCTTCAGCGCCGCCGCATCCCCTGCACGAAAGTATTCGGCGTCGGTTTGCGTGGCGATCTTCTTGAGCGCTTCTTCGTCGAGCCGGACACGCATGTTCCAGCCTTCGGCACTGACCGTCGTGCCCTCGGTGGTGCCGATGCCCACCGTGTAAATGCGCACGCCGTAGTCGCTGGCGATCTCGGCCGCTTTCAGCGGATCGGGGCCGACGTTGCTCTGGCCGTCCGACAGTAGGATGATCGCCACCTGCTTGTGGTCCCCTTTGGTTACCCGCGTGGGCAACTCATCGGTGCGCCTGATCTTCTTCTCGCCGGCGCGCGGATTGATGAACTCTTCGACGTCGATGCGGGCAGCGGGCAGAGCCGCGTCCAGCGCGATGATCAGTCCGCTGCCAAGCGCGGTGCCGCGCTGTGTTTCGAGCCGATCGATCGCGGCGACGATGTCTTCGCGGTTATTGGTCGGCGACTGCACGACGGCGGCCGAGGCAGCGACTGCGACGACGCCGATGCGCACGTTGCGCGGCTGCGCTTCGATGAACGTCTTGGCTGCGTCGCGCGCCGCGCTCAACCGATTGGGTTTGATGTCGGTCGCGCGCATGCTGTTGGACATATCGAGCGCGAGAATAATCGCGTCCAGCCGGGCCGGCAGCGTCAAAGCGGCCTGCGGGCGTGCGATCGCCAGGATCAGCGCGGTCAGGCCAAGCGTCCATAGCAGCAGCGGCACCATTCGCAGCACGCCGCTCGGGCCACGCGCGGAATGGCCGCCGATCGTTTCGAGGCTCGCGTACTGCGCTGAAGACTTTCGGCGGCGCGCAGCCAGTGCCCAGTAGAGTGCGCCAGCCAGCGGCACTGCGAGCAGCAGCCACAGCATGCTCGGCCATAGAAAAGTCAGCGAGCCGGTGTCGAGCATCGCCCTAACCCACTCGCTTGTGCGCAAAGGTGGCTGTCGCGCCCGATGCCAACTGGCTGCGCCGCTTGCGCAGCTGCATGAATCGCAGCAGCGCCTGATCGAGCCGCTCATCGGTGGTGAGCTCGAGGCAGTCGACGCCGGCTTCCGCCAGCCCCGCGCGCAGCGCTTCTTCCCGCTGCTTGGCGGCGTCGGCGAAGCGCTTGCGAAAGCGACGATCGTGCGTGTCGACGAAAATCTGCTCGCCGGTTTCGGCGTCCTGCATCACGACCAGGCCGATGTTGGGCAGCTCGAGCTCCATCGGGTCGTGCAAGCGAACGGCGACCACTTCGTGTCGGCGTGCGAGCAACGCAAGCTGCCGCCCCCAGCCCGGCTTGGTGATGAAGTCGGAGACGACGAACACGACCGAGCGGCGCTTGATCATCGGATGCGCTGTTGCCAGCAGCTGGGCCAGATCGGTTTCCGTGCCGGCCGGCGCGGTTTCCGTTCTCTGCATGCGGTCGAGCACGTGCAGCACGTGCCGCCGGCCGTTGCGAGCAGGAATCATTTCGTTGGCGCGATGCGTGTGCAAAATGGCGCCCACTCGATTGCCGTAGCGCGTGAACAGGCGCGCCAGCACGGCCACCAGCTCGGCCGATAACTCGCGCTTGCGCACTTTGCGTGAACCGAAGTCGACCGAGCCTGAAAGATCGAGGATGAACCACGCGGCGACTTCACGATCTTCCTGAAACTCGCGCACGTGCGGTGTCTGCAGGCGCGCGGTGACATTCCAGTCGATATAGCGCACGTCGTCGTGCAACTGGTATTCGCGCAGATCGGCGAGGTCGAGTCCGAAGCCGCGAAACAGCGTTCGATAGTCGCCCTGCAACAGCCCGTCGAGGCGACGCAGGACGGTGAACTCGAGTCGACGCAGCAGAAGCTCCGAATCCGGTCGTGCGACCGGTTCGTTTGCTGCGGGAGTATTGCCGGGCTGCTTACGAAGCCGCGGCAACCCGAACATGCGCTTCCAGCGGTTTGTCCGGCGCGGGGATCGCCTGCAGCACGCGCATCACGACCTGATCGGCCGTCTGGCCGTCCGATAACGCCTCGTAGCTCAAGACCAGGCGATGGCGCAGCACGTCGGGCACGAGGTCGACCACGTCTTCGGGCAGCACGTAGCTGCGCGCGCGCAGGAACGCCAGCGCACGGGCACCCTCGATCATGTTAATGGTGGCACGCGGACTCGCGCCGAATGTGATGTAGCGTGCCATGTCTTTCAAGCCGTAACGTTCGGGCCGGCGCGTGGCCGAAACCAGCTTGACCGCGTACTGCATCAGGCCGGGATCGACGTAGATTTTGCGGCACTCGGCCTGCAG
>JBGSWX010000161.1:0-4105 GCA_041751695.1 Burkholderiaceae bacterium
TTCGTACTGCGGCTTGCGCAGCAACGGCACGATGCGCTCGAGCACCCAGTCGTACCACGGGCGCTGATCTTCGAACTCGAGCGTACAGATCGAGTGCGTGATGTTTTCCAGCGCATCTTCGATCGGGTGCGCGTACGCGTACAGCGGATACACGACCCATTTTGTGTCCGTCATGTGGTGCTCGGCAAAGCGAATCCGATACATCACCGGGTCGCGCATGTTGATGTTGGGCGATGCCATGTCGATCTTCGCGCGCAACACCATGCTGCCCTCGGTGTAATCGCCGGCGCGCATCTCGCGAAACAACCGCAGTGATTCGGCGATCGGGCGGTCACGGTACGGCGAGTTGCTGCCAACAAGTGTCAATGTGCCGCGGTTCGCGCGAATGTCGTCGGCGCTTTGTTGATCGACGTACGCGTAGCCGGTTTCGATCAAATACTCGGCGAAGCGATACATGTCTTCGAAGTAATCGCTCGCGTGATACAGGTTCGATTCCTTGCCGTGCTCCCAATCGAAGCCGATCCAGCGCACCGATTCGAGAATCGAGTCGACGAACTCCTGGTCTTCCTTGACCGGATTGGTGTCGTCGAACCGCATATGGCAGCGCCCGCCGAAATCGCGTGCCAGGCCGAAGTTCAGACAGATCGATTTCGCGTGGCCGATGTGCAGATAACCGTTGGGCTCGGGAGGAAAGCGCGTGCGGATTTTCGCCGGGTCCGTGGGCGCGTGCGCATGGACGTCGTATGCGCCCGGGTGGCCGGCCCACTGACGCGGCTCGTAGGTGCCGCGTGCGATATCTTCGGTGATGATGTTGCGGATAAAGTTGGTCGCATGGCCGCTCGGCTTTTCGTCCGCTGCCTTGCTCTTGCCGCCGCCGGCCGCCCGCTTATCCATCGATGCTGTCACCGCGCCGCCGGGAAACGCGCGATTGTAGCGAGGGGTCGGGCGTTAAATCGGCTCTGTGCGCAATTGCAACCAGGTAGCGGCAGCACCGCTGACATGCGGGCCGACTCTGCGCCGCACCTCGGTGTGATAGGCGTTGAGCCATTTGACTTCATCGTCGCGCAGAAGCGAGCGCTCGATCACGCGCGTGTCGATTGGCGATAAAGTCAGCGTTTCGAATTGCAGAAACTCGCCGAAGTCGCTCGGCTCATCGAGCACGGCGGGCACATTGAGCACTAGGTTTTCGATGCGCACGCCCCAGCGGCCGGGCCGATAGATGCCAGGCTCGTTCGACGTGACCATGCCGGGCTCCATCGCCGTCTGTGGCTCGGGCGGCAAATGCGGCGTGATGCCGTGCGGGCCTTCGTGCACGTTCAGGAAATAGCCGACGCCGTGCCCGGTGCCATGGCCGAAGTCCACACCCGCGGCCCAGATCGGCGCGCGTGCCAGCGTGTCCAGCATCGGGCTGCGCGTGCCGCGCGGAAATTTCGCCATCGACAACGCGATCATGCCCTTCAGCACCAGCGTGTAGTCGCGTCGTTGCTCGACGCTGGTCTTACCCACCGGCACCACGCGCGTGATGTCCGTCGTACCGTTTAGGTACTGGCCGCCGGAATCGATCAGCAGCAGGCCATCGGTCACTGCACCACGCGTGCATATCGTGGCGTGCGACTCTTCGGTCGCACGATAGTGTGGCAGCGCGCCGTTGGCATTGAAGCCCGCGATCGGATGAAAGCTTGGGCACACGTAGCCAGGACGCGTCTCACGCGCCGCGACGACCCTCTGCCCGACGGTGATTTCGGTGATGGTCTCGTGGCCCAGCGCGCTTTCGAACCACGCGAAGAATTCGGCGAGTGCGGCGCCGTCCTGTTCCATCGCATGGCGGATGTGCTGAATGTCGCCGTCGGTCTTGCGGCTCTTGGCGAGCGTCGATGGATTGATCGATTCGATGACGGCTACGCGCTCGGGCACGGCCTGCCGCAAACCGAGCGTGATGCGGCGCGGGTCAAGGAGCAGCTTTGCGTCGGCCGGCAGCGCGTTCAGCGCGGCCGTTGCCTCGCTGTATGGCGCCAGTGCGACACCGTCGGCGGCCAGGCGGGACTTCAGATCAATGCTGATCTTGCCCTCGGCCACGAATAGGGTTGCGTTGCTGGCGTCGAGCAGCAGATGCGCAATGAACACCGGGTTGTAGCTGACGTCGGCGCCGCGCAGGTTGGTCAGCCACGCAATGTCGTCGAGCGTCGAGATCCAGTGATGCGTCGCACCGGCGCTGCTCATCTGTTTGCGAATCGCTGCCAGCTTCTCAGTGCGGGGCATAGACGCAAACGGCGCGACGTGTTCATACACCGGCTGTGCCGGCAGCGCTGCCCGGTCATCCCATACGTCATTGAGCAGGTCCAGATCGGTGCGCAGTTCGATGCCGCGTTCGCTCAACGCCGATTGCAGCGCGCGCGCGCCGGCCAGGCCAATGACTGCGCCGTCGACCGCGACGGCAGCGCCGCGCTTCGCGTGCTCTGCCAACCAGTCAACGTGCGCGGGGCTGCCCGCGCCCCCGATTTTCATCAGCTCGACGCTGGTACCGGCCAGCTCGCCCTCGGCCTGCGTCCAATAGCGGCTGTCGGCCCACAGCCCGGCGAAGTCCTCGGTAATGACCAGGGTGCCAACCGAACCGGTGAACCCCGACAGCCATTGCCGGCCCTGCCAGCGCTCCGGCAGATACTCGGACAAGTGCGGGTCACTCGACGGTACGATCACGGCGGCGATGCCTTGCCGCTGCATCGCGCGGCGCAGGTTTTCAATGCGGGAACGAACGATGGCGCGGCGGGTGTCCAGGGTATCCATTGCAAGCTCTGTGCGAGAAAATCGAAGTGTAGAGCGGCAATCCCTGAGGGCAATCCCCGGTGGCGCTAGCGCGTTCAAGCGCTACGACCAACCGGAATGCGCCGCTCCATGATGCGCACGATGTTTTCGTGCACGCGCTGCCGAACGTCGGCTTTAGCCTGAATTGCGGCGGCCGGCGGCGGCGTACTGTCATCGGCGTAGCGCACGACGTCGTTTAGGGAGTGTGCATTCTGACTCAGCCAGATCGACTAGACCGCCTAGACCGCCTAGACCGCCCACGGGATGGTTGAACGCCAACGATGAACCGGAAATCTGACGAATTCGGTAGCGTGAACGGTCGATCGGAGCCGTTCGATTGGGCTCGCTGTGAGTTACTCTGTGGTGTCAATGATGCGCAGTGCGATTGCACTCCATTTTTGCAATGGCGTCTGATCTGATCCGCAAAGCCAAGATTCCCGCCCTCGCGGGCGCCGATGCGTCGGGCAGCAACGCTGCCTCGCCGCTGGCGTGCGATCAGTGCGCTGATTCGTTGGCAGGCCTGCGCATAGTGCGCCGGCCAATCGGCGCCACGATGCGCGCATTTTGCTGCAACGGTTGCGCGTTCATCGCCGAACAATTGTTTCTGGCGCAGGCCGGCACGCGCGACCGCGCATCGTTAAACGCCTCGATGGCCGCGGAGGCCGAAGCGAGCTCAGAGGCGATCGAGGCGGCCACAGCGACGGGCTCTCACCTGCAACTGTCGATCCGGGGCATGGCGTGCAATGCGTGCGCGCTGCTGATCCAGCAAAGCGTTCAGCAAGTCGCCGGGGTGTCGAAGGCGAGTGTGGATTTCGCCACGCGTACCGCGTTCATCGCGTTCGATCCGAAGCGTGTGACGCGCGGTGAACTGCAGCGCACGATCGAGCGCGCCGGGTACGACGCTGGACGGGTGCTGCGCGACGATGCACAGATCGACTCCCGGGTGCGTCGTATCGATCTGTTGCGCGTAGTGATCGCGTGGTTGGCTGCAGCGCAGGTGCTGATGCTTTCACTGCCGCTTTATATCGCTGCGCCCGGTGCGATGACCTCCGACGTCGAGCGTCTGTTGCAGGGCGCGAGCTTTGTGTTGTCGCTGCCCGCATTGCTTTTTTCCGCACAACCGCTGTACCGCGCCGCGTGGAGTCAACTGCGAATGTGGCGCGCGGGCGCGGCGGGGCTCGAGCTACCCACCGTGATGGCGATCAGCGCAGCGATTGCCGCCAGTGCGGTCGGCGCCATCCTGGCGCGCGGGCCGATCTACTTCGATGCGGTGACGCTCGTGGTCGCGCTGTCGATCAGCGCG
>JBGSWX010000162.1:0-2891 GCA_041751695.1 Burkholderiaceae bacterium
TTACTTCGAGCATCTCTTTGGCTTCGATTGGGAGCTGACGAAGAGCCCGGCCGGCGCGCAGCAGTGGGTGGCCAAGAACGGCGCCAGCACGATCCCGCACGCGCACGACAAATCGAAGCGCCTGCCGCCGACCATGCTGACGACCGACCTCGCTCTGCGCATGGACCCGGTGTACGAAAAGATTTCGCGCCGCTTCCTCGAAAATCCCGATCAGCTCGCCGACGCCTTCGCGCGCGCGTGGTTCAAGCTCACGCACCGTGACATGGGCCCGCGTGCGCGCTACCTCGGCGCCGACGTGCCGGCCGAAGAACTGATCTGGCAGGATCCGCTCCCCAAGATCGACCATGCACTTATCGACCCGAAAGATGTAGTTGCGCTGAAGCAGAAAGTGCTGGCGTCGGGCCTTTCGATAGCCGATCTGGTGTCGACATCGTGGGCCTCGGCCTCCACATTCCGCGGCGGCGACAAGCGCGGAGGCGCCAACGGCGCGCGCATTCGACTCGCTCCGCAGAAGGATTGGCAAGTCAACCAACCGGCGCAGCTGGCCACAGTGCTGAAGACACTCACGAATATTCAGTCGGAGTTCAACCGCGCGGCCTCCGGCGGCAAGAAAATTTCGCTCGCCGACCTAATCGTGCTCGCCGGCGGCGCGGCCATCGAGAAGGCGGCGCAGGATGCGGGCTACACAGTCACCGTGCCCTTCCATCCCGGCCGCCTAGACGCCTCGCAGGAACAAACCGACGTCGAATCGTTCGCTCCGCTCGAGCCCGCGGCCGACGGCTTTCGCAACTACGTGAAGGGCCGCTACAGCGTGCCAGCCGAAGCACTGCTGATCGACAAGGCGCAGTTGCTCACACTCACCGCGCCCGAGATGACGGTACTGGTCGGCGGCATGCGCGTACTCGGCGCCAACGCCGGCGGGGCGAAGCACGGCGTCTTCACCGAGAAGCCCGGCACGCTTAGCAACGACTTCTTCGTCAACTTGCTCGACATGAAGACCGAGTGGAAGGCGAAACCGGGCGACGAGGTTGTGCTCGAGGGCAAGGACCGCAGGAGCGGCCAGGTCCGGTGGACCGGCACCCGTGTCGACCTCGTATTCGGCTCAAACGCGCAGCTGCGGGCGATCGCGGAGGTGTATGCGAGCGCGGATGCCAAACAGAAATTCGTGGAAGACTTCGTTGCAGCGTGGGCCAAGGTGATGGACTTGGATCGATTCGATTTGCGCTGATGGCATATCGCCTGACCCGGCGCGCCGCGCTCGGACTCGCTGTCCTGCCTTTGTTCGCCGGATGCAGCACGCCGCTGTCGATGGCGTCACGGCCAGCGGGCGAGGCCGCGGCGGCAAAGCGTCTGCAGGAAAGCGCCGAGGCGCATGGCCTGACTGCTTATCGTGCGCTGACGGATATCAATGTCAGCTACAGCGGTGAGTGGCGCCCGCTGATAAATCGCATTCAGCCCGAGCTGGTCGACGCAGGCTTTCGCGGCAGCTCGGAAGAGCGTCTGATGCCGATGGCCGGCGTCGTGGCGCAGGCCTACACCGGCCCACTCGGTCGCAAACAGGTTTCATGGCGCCGCAGTCGCAAGTCACCTAACGAAACGGGTGAAGTCGCAGTGTGGTTCAACGGTGCCCTCAGCAGTAACCCGGCCGCGCAAGACACCGCCGCGCTGGTGGCCGAAGGCTATGCGTTGTTCCTGTTGGCACCGCTATGGCTCGTCAATCGAGATTTGCCGATGCAGCTCGCCGGCACCGAACGCGTGGACGATCGTCTGTGCGACGTGGTCAATGTGTGGCTCTCGCCGGGCCTGGGCAAAGCGGCAACCGACCGCCTTGCCCTATACATCGATCGCGCCGACAACATCACGCGCCGCATGCGTTTCACGCTCGAAGGCTTTGCCGGCACGCGCGGCGCGGTAGCCGAGGTCGATACGTTCGAGCATGCACGCCGCTTCGGCGTGCTGTGGCCAATGCGCTCATACGAGCGCCTGGTCCATCCGCTCCCGCTGCCGGTACACGACTGGCGCATCACCGGACTGGACGTCAATCGCGGGTACTCATCGAAGGACGTGATCGGACCTGAGTTCACGGGCACGGCGGCAAGGCCTGCGACCGTGACTTAGGTTTGTCCTCAACGTTTCAGTGCATCGACCTTAGCGGACACTGTCTGACATGCAGCGATGAGGTCAGCGACGATGCGTTCATCCACGTTCAGGTCGCCCTCGTACTCACCCAGGTTGCGGATGTCGTGACACTTGGAAAGCACTCGCCATACATCCGCCCCAAGACCGAGCGTCTGCGGCAGCAGCTGAAACACGATAAATCGGTTGCTAGGTCGATATCCATGCGAGCGCAGCGCTGCTAAGCACAACGCGTGTGCCGCGTTGTAGGCCAGATCGAATCGACTCTCGAGCGAAAGGTTTTCGTTGCGCGCATCTTTCAGCCGAGCGTGTGCCGATCGCTTCAGACCTGCAAACTCCGCCGCATCGGGAGGCTCGGCTTTTAAAGACTTTCCGGGGCCGCATAGGTTTTCAAATGGAGAGGTCATCTTCACTCCCAATTAGCCAGATCTTCGGTTGTGCCAGCACACGCGTGAGGAATGCTTCCTTGCGCTTCACACGCTTGCTGAACTCTTCGCGAGTAAGGATGGTCGGGTTGACGGTTCGGCCGAGCCGCACGCCGACATCCTCAAGCACCGAAAACACGTCGCCGTAGCTGAGCTCGTCGCTCAGCAGCATGACGTCGACGTCACTCGCCGCGGTGTCTTGGCGCTTGGCCACTGAACCGTATACGAACGCCGCGCGTATTTTCCGGGCGAGCGGAGTCAAAGCGTCTCGCAGCGGCTGCGCAAGGCCCACCGTCTTCTGTGTGATGCCGTGCAGCTCGGCGTAGATCG
>JBGSWX010000163.1:0-6215 GCA_041751695.1 Burkholderiaceae bacterium
ATACCGTGCGCTCGCCTGCCGACTTTGTGAACTTCGATTCGACTTCGGGTTCCGGTGTGAGCTCGATCCGCTCGGCGACCACCGCGAGCTGCAGGCGTGAGCCGGCGCGCAGGTTCAGCCGCCGGCGTACGTCGGCCGGCAAGACGATGCGTCCGGCGCTGTCAAGTTTTATGGGTTGATCCATGGCATGTAAGGTGTCATATGACAAGCCATGGATTCTCCGCGCCGCCTGCCGTTCGGTCAAGTTTCCCGCGCGCGCTGCGCTGGCTCGCCCCGGCCTTACATCTTGCAGCCGGTCGCCGGATCGGCCAGCCCCTTGACCGCCACCTTCTGATACTTGTTGGCGCCGCCTTCGACCTTGCGCAGGTAGATGTCGTGCACGGGGTTGTGAGCTTTCGAAAGAGTGAACGGGCCGCGCGGGCTGTCGATCTTCGCCACCTCCATCGCCTTGATCATGTCGGCGCGCTTGGAAGAGTCGCCCTTTACGCCATTCAAGCCGGCCGCCAGCAACTGCGCTGCGTCATAACCCTGCACCGCGTACACATCGGGCTGCAGCTTGTAGGTTTTCGCGTAGTTCAGCCGGAACGATTTATCTTTTGCGTTCGGCAGATCGTCAGCGTAATGCATTGTGGTCAACAAGCCCTGCGCCGATTCGCCCTGCGCTTCGAGCGTGCCGTCGGTAAGAAACCCCGGGCCATACAGCGGAACCGTCTTCGTCAATCCGGCCGCTGCGTAGTCCTTGACGAACTTCACCGCGCCACCGCCGGCAAAAAACGCGAACGTCGCGTCGGGCTTCAGTGACGCAATTTCAGTCAGCAATGCCTGGAACTCGACACCGGGAAATGGCAGGTTCAGTTCCTTCAGCACCGTGCCGCCGCCTTTGGTGAAGCCTTGCTTGAAAGCTACCGCCATCTCGTCGCCCGCTGTGTACTTCCATGTGATCGACACGGCTCTCTTGTGCCCGCGCTCGGCCGCCACTACGCCGGCCGCATAGGCTGACTGCCAGTTTGAGAACGAAGTACGGAAAATATTCGGTGCGCACATCGGGCCGGTGACCGCATTGGCGCCCGCGTTCGGAACGATCAGCAGCGTGTTGGTGTCGCGCGCGGCCTTGGCCATCGCCATCACGACGCCCGAGTGGACGGTGCCGACCACCACGTCGACCTTGTCACGATTGATCAGCTTGCCGACGTTGTCGGTTGCCTTGGAAGGATCGGACTCGTCGTCGACGCGAAAGTATTCGATCTCGCGCCCGCCGATCTTGCCGCCGTTTTCCTGCGCGTACAACTTGAAACCGTTCTCGATCGCGTTGCCGAGCGCCGCGAACGTCCCGGTGAACGGAAGCATCAGGCCGACCTTTAGTTTCTGCTGTGGTTGCGCCATCGCGGGTGCCGCGGCGAGCGCAGCGCATAGCGCGGCGGCGAGGGTGAGGGTGTGTCTCCTGCTCATTTGGATGTTCTCCGTTATGTTTGCTCTGAAATGAAATCAACTGCGGCTTCAATGACGCGCTCAGGCTGGTCGCGCTGCGGAGAATGCCCGCACGCTGCCAGCTTTACCGACAGCGCACGCGGCACGTGCCTTGCGATGCTATCCACCTGCGCCATCGTTCCGTATTCGTCATCCTCGCCCTGCACGACCAGAACAGGCTTCGTGATCGCGGGCAACATCGCTTCGATGCTCCAGCCGCGAAACGCCGGGTCGAGCCAGATGTCGTTCCATCCCCAAAAGGCCGAGTCCGGGTCGTCGTGGTAACGCGCAAGCTTAACCCTGAGGTTCGACTCCTGCGTATCGGTAGTTGCGAGGTAGGCTTGACGCGTGCGCTCGATGCTTTCGATCGATAAGTCTTCGGCGAACACGTGCGGCGCCAGCGCGACGACGCCGGCCACGCGGTCGGAAAACGTCGCCGCATAAATCAGCCCGATCGACGCGCCGTCGCTGTGGCCCACGAGCCACGGCGGGTCGCTTGCGGTGTCGACGCCGGCAGCCAGCAGAAATGCGGGCAACACATCGCGCGCCTGCTGGTGCATAAAATCGACCGGCCACTTTTCGGCACGCGGCCGCGGCGTCGAGCGCCCGTAGCCGGGCCGCGAATACACGAGCCCGCGAAAGCCGCCAGCGTCGCACAGTTTCTGCGGCCAATCACGCCACATCGCGACCGAACCAAGGCCTTCGTGCAGGAAGACGAGCAGCGGCGATGTCGCACGCGCGCGCGCAATCCATTCGCATTCGAGCGAATACTCACGCGAGCCGATTGCAACGCGCACATCGCTCGCCATCACGGGAGTCTGCAAGGCAGCAATTACTTCCAAACCTCAGTCACGTAGTGTCGCCATTGGTCGTCGGGAGGCGGCCATCGCTTCAAGAATTGATGGCGGTCCTGCGTGTCGAGCTTGTGCCAAAACGGCAGCCAAGTCTCTAGAAACCAAGTCTCACTCCGGCCTTGGCGCCAGCCGCCCCACAAAGGGTCATTGCCGGGAAACTCGATCCACGGTGGACATGTGCTGCTTAATGCGCCTTCTTTCTCGCGCAGTTTGAAGCGCTGGATTTTTCCGGTTGCGGTCTTCGGCAGCTCTTCGACAAACTCGAGAAAGCGCGGGTATTTGTGTGGCGCCAGTTTCGCTTTGACGAACATCTTGAGTTCGTCTTCGAGTGCCGCCGACGCGGCGTTCGCGCTTTTCAGCACGACGAATGCTTTCGTCTTGGTCAGCCCGTCAGCGTCGGATTTGCCGATCACCGCGGCCTCCAGCACCGACGGGTGCTGCATCAACGCGGTCTCCACTTCGAACGGCGAAACGTACTGGCCGCTCACTCGCAGCATGTCATCCCCGCGGCCGGCGTAAGTGAAGTAGCCGTCGTGACTACGCACGTATTTGTCGCCGCTCTTGGTCCATTCGCCGACGAACGTGGCGCGCGATTTTTCGCGGCTTCCCCAGTACATCAGCGCCGCGCTCGGCCCCTTTACGTACAGATCGCCGATCGCATCGTCACCGACGACGGCGCCGTGCTCGTCGCGCAACTCGACGTCGTAACCCGGTACCGGAGTGCCGGTGGTGCCGTAGCGCACCTGCCCCGCGCGATTCGACAGAAAGATGTGCAGCATTTCGGTCGAGCCGATGCCGTCGAGAACGTCGCAGCCGAAGTGGGTGGTGAAGCGCTCGCCGATGTCCTTCGGCAGCGCTTCGCCGGCGGATGCGGCAATGCGCAGGTTGACGCTGCCTTGAGCGGGCAGATCGTGCGCTGCGAGCATCGCCGCATAGAGCGTCGGCACGCCGTAGAAAATCGTCGGACGTTGTTCCCGCATTTCAGCCGCAAGCCGTTTGAATACCGCTTGCGGCGTCGGCCGCTCGGCCATCAGCACTACGCTCGCGCCGACCGACAGCGGGAACGTGAGTGCGTTACCCAGCCCGTACGCGAAGAACAGCTTCGCCGCCGAGAACACGACGTCGTCTTCGCGCACGCCGAGGATCGGCTTGCCGTACAGCTCTGCGGTCCAGTAGAGATTCGCATGCGTATGCACAGTCCCTTTTGGCTTGCCGGTCGAGCCCGACGAGTACAACCAGAAGCCGATGTCGTCGGCTGAGGTCGGCGCGGGCGACTCTGCCGGAGCGTGCTGTGCAATCAACGAGAAAAACTCGGAAGTCTCGACTACGCGCTTGACCTCGTGCGCAGCGTCATTCATGGCCTGCGACAACACCGGAGCCAGCGCGTTTGAGACGAAAGCTGCTTGCGCGCGGCTATGGACCAGCATGTAGGCATAGTCGGCCGGCGTCAGCAGAGTATTGAGCGCCACCGGGATGACGCCCGCGTACAGACAGCCGAGAAACGCGATGGGCCAGTCGATCGTGTCGTGCATCAGCAGCAGCACGCGTTCTTCGCGGCGGATGTCGAGCGCCGCCAGCGTCGCGGCGAATCGGCGCACGCGTTCGTCGAGTTCGCCGTAGGTCAGCGTGCGCTCATCGTCGCGGTAGGCAAGTTTCGTCGCGCGCCCAGCGTTTAACTCGAGCACATGGTGCGCGAAGTTGAATTGGGCGGGGGGCGGGAGGGCCGGCATTGGGTGAGCCGCATTGAGGAAGCAAAGGGGGCAGAATAGAGCGCAGATTTTTCTGTCGCAAGGGAGACCGCGTGTCAGCGCACGCTTTAGAGCAAAGCTCGACCGACACTGTGCACGCGCCGGTCGGCTCTCAGATTGACTATCAAACAGCGCCCGATCGGTACGCCCACTTGAAGCTCGACTTCGACGGCGTGATCGCGCGCATCACGCTCGATGTACAGGAAGATCGCGGCATCCGTCCGGGCTACAAGCTCAAGCTCAATTCGTACGATCTCGGCGTTGACATCGAGCTTTATGACGCGCTACAGCGCATCCGCTTCGAACACCCTGAAGTGCGCAGCGTCATCCTGACCAGCGGCAAGGAGCGCATCTTCTGCTCGGGCGCCAATATTTTTATGCTCGGCCTGTCGTCGCACGCGTGGAAGGTCAATTTCTGCAAGTTCACCAACGAGACGCGCAACGGCATTGAAGACGCGAGCCGAAACTCAGGGCTGAAGTTCATCGCCGCGTGCAACGGCACGACGGCCGGCGGCGGCTATGAGCTCGCGCTCGCGTGCGATGAGATTTTTCTGGTCGACGATCGCTCATCCGCGGTGAGCCTGCCCGAAGTGCCGCTGCTCGGCGTGCTGCCCGGCACCGGCGGGCTGACGCGGCTCACCGACAAGCGCAAGGTGCGGCACGATCTGGCGGACAGTTTCTGCACGACGACCGAAGGCGTGCGCGGTGCGCGTGCCAAGGAGTGGCGGCTGGTCGATGCAGTTGTGAAGTCGCAGCAGTTTGGCGGCGAGGTCAAGCGCCGCGCGCTTGAACTGGCGGCGCGAAGCGACCGGCCCGCTGACGCGAGCGGCATTGCACTGGCTCCGCTGAAGCGCACGATCGACAACGCGGGCTATCACTACGAGTTTGTCGACGCGGTGATCGATCGGGCCGCGCGCCATGCGACTTTGACCGTCCGTGCGCCGAGCGCGCCGCAACCGAAGAACATCGACGGCATCGTCGCCGCGGGCGGCAACTGGTGGCCGCTGCAAATGGCGCGCGAACTCGACGACGCCATCCTGATGCTGCGCACGAATCAAATCGACGTCGGCACCTGGCTGTTGAAGACGCGTGGCGACGCCGCCGCCGTGTTGGCGGTGGATGCCGTGCTCGACGAACATCGCGCGCATTGGTTCGTGCGCGAATCCATCGGCATGCTCAGGCGCACTCTGGCGCGGCTCGACGTGTCGTCGCGCACGCTGTTCGCGTTGATCGAAGCCGAATCGTGTTTTGCCGGCACCCTGTTCGAGCTCGCGCTGGCCGCTGACCGCAGTTACATGGCGGCGGAGGGCACGTCGATCGCCCTGTCGCCGCTGAACTTTGGCATGTATCCGCGCGTCGATCAGTTGGCGCGCATCGACGCGCGTTTTTATTGCGAGAACGATCCGGTTGCGCGCGCACGCGCGGCGATTGGACAAAAGCTCTCCGCCAGCGACGCGCTCGAGCTCGGCCTGGTGACAGCCGCCCCCGACGAGCTCGACTGGGCCGACGAAATCCGCATCGCGCTCGAAGAACGCGCCAGTTTGTCACCCGACGCACTGACCGGCATGGAAGCCAACCTGCGCTTCGGTGTGACCGAGACGATGGAGACGCGCGTGTTCGGGCGGCTCTCGGCTTGGCAGAACTGGATCTTTACGCGCCCGAATGCGGTGGGCGAAGCCGGGGCGCTTAAGGTGTACGGCAGCGGTCACAAGGCACGCTTCAACTGGGAACGAGTATGAGCATCAGCACTGCAGACAAGATTCCGAACAACGTCGACCTCGGCGCCGACAAGACGCTGCAACGCGCGCTCGAGCAATGGCAGCCGCAGTTCGTCAACTGGTGGCGCGAAACCGGGCCCGACGGCAGCCAGGCGTTCGACGTTTATCTGCGCACGGCCATCAGCGTCGAGCGCGACGGCTGGGCCAATTTCGGCTATGTGAAAATGCCCGAGTATCGATGGGGCATTTTCCTGAATCCGGTGCAATCCGGCGGCACGATTACCTTCGGCGATCACAAAGGTCAACCGGTATGGCATGACGTGCCAGGCGAACACCGCGCCAATCTGCGGCGCATCATCGTCACGCAGGGCGATACCGAGCCGGCGTCGGTCGAACAGCAGCGCCATCTTGGACTCACCGCGCCGTCG
>JBGSWX010000164.1:0-5148 GCA_041751695.1 Burkholderiaceae bacterium
GAACGCACAATCGAGCTCAGGCAGCAGAGCGCCGAGCCGCGCCGGCGCAAAACAATGCAGCGAGCAAGCAGCGCGACGGCAGGCGATCACGATCCGCTGTTTGAAAAGCTGCGCGTCTGGCGCGCCGCAGTGGCGAAGGAACACGGCCTGCCGGCGTTTGTGGTGTTTCACGACGGCACATTGCGCGCGATCGCGCAGATGCGACCGTCATCGCTGGCTCAATTGCGCGGCATTTCAGGCATTGGCGAAAAGAAGCTGGCAAGCTACGGCGAAGGCGTCTTGGCGCTACTTGCCGCCGGCGCGTGAAATAGAACGGAACCACAGTGAACCCGAATGAACACGAGCTTCAATATCCGTGGGCCGACGCTCCAGACCGCGGCACCTGGCTGACGTTGCGGCCCGGCGTGCACTGGGTGCGCATGCCGCTGCCGTTCGCGCTCGATCACATCAATCTTTGGGTGCTGGACGATGAAGTCGAAGGCCGCGCCGGCTACACGCTGATCGATTGCGGAATCACCAGCACGGCCACGAAGCAGGCGTGGGAACAACTGTTCGACGGTGCATTTGCAGGCAAGCCTGTGTTGCGCGTGATCTGCACGCACTTTCATCCGGATCACTTCGGCCTGGCGCATTGGTTGACCGTCGGCGGTGATCGTCAGCGCTGGACGGCACCGCTGTGGATGACCGCGACCGAATACGCATTCGGCCGCTACCTGTCAGCGGGAGGTGGCGACAACATCAGCGGCGAATCGGCCGCGCGTCACTTCGCTCGCAACGGCTTGGGAGACGGCGCGGCGCTGCAGCAGGTTCGTGAGCGCGCTTCGGGCTATTACCCGGGGATGGTGCCGGCGGTGCCGTCGAGTTTTCATCGCATCCATGAAGGAGATGAGATCGCGATTGGGGCGAAGGTGGCCAAGCGAAAATTTCGCATCATCATCGGCTTCGGCCACGCGCCCGAGCATGCGTCGCTATATTGTGAAGATGATCGACTGCTCGTCGCCGGCGATATGGTGCTGCCGCGCATCTCAACGAATGTCAGCGTGTTCGATCTGGAGCCCGACGCCGATCCGCTGCCGCGCTATCTGCGGTCGCTCGACCGGCTGTTGATGCTGCCGGCGAACACTTTGGTGCTGCCATCGCACGGCAAACCGTTTATCGGGCTGCATCAAAGGGTCGCGCAGCAGCATCATCATCATGCGGATCGACTCGATGAGGTACTTATCGCGTGCGAGACGCCGCAGACTGCGGCGAGCATCGTGCCGGTGCTGTTCAAGCGCCAGCTCGACCTGCATCAGATGACGTTTGCGCTCGGCGAATCGGTCGCGCATCTGCACGCGCTCTGGTATGAGGGCAAGCTTGAGCGGCGCGAAAGCGCCGGTGTCTATCGTTTCAGCAATGCCTCATAGCTGCGATGAAAACAGCGCCGCGCCGCGTTCCTTCAGTTTCTCGTGCCACGGCCGCGCTCTCCATTGCTCGTACGTGATGCGTCGCGCTTGCTTTAAGTCGGCGTCGAACGTCTCCGTCTGTAGTCGCGCGAAGTCGGCGTCGTAGACGTTCAAATTGGCTTCGTCGTTCAATTGGAACGAGCGGATGTCGAAGTTGGTCGAGCCGACCGACGACCACACACCGTCGACCACCAGCAATTTCACGTGATACAGCGTCGGCTGATATTCGTGAATCAGCGCGCCTGCTTGCAACAACGGCCCCCAGCTCGCGCGCGACGCATTGCGTACGAGATCGGTATCGTTATGTTTACCGGGCAGAATCAAGCGCACGCGCACGCCACGTTTCATCGCGCTCACCAACGCCTCGCTGGTGATTTCATCCGGCACGAAGTACGCCATCGCCAGATCGATCGTTTTCGTCGCTGCCGTGATCGACAGCAGATACATTAAGTGCATGCTCGCGGAGCCGCCTTGGCTCGAGCTTTGAAACACCTGTGCGTACTGCTTTCCCGACGCTTGCTGCGAAGGGAAGTAGAGATTGTCATGCAGCACCGAGCCGCTCACCTTCGTCCAGTTATCCATGAACGCGGCCTGCATTTGCGCTACTGCTGGGCCTTCAATCCGATAGTGATTGTCGCGCCAGTGCTCCGGGTCTTGCGCATTGCCGGTCCAGTTGTCGGCAACGCCGACGCCACCGGTAAATCCGATGCGACCGTCCACGACCAGCAGCTTGCGGTGGGTGCGATTATTTACCCGCCCCAGGTTGTACCAGCGCAACGGACGATATTTACGGAAGTCGACGCCGGCCCGCTTCATCGTCTCGATCGAGTCTTCATCCATTTTCTGGCTCCCGAGCCAGTCGACCAGCACGTTGACCTTGACGCCGGCGCGTGCTCGCTCCGAAAGCGCTTGGGCAAAGCGCTTGCCTATTTCTCCCGACCAGTAAATGTACGTTTCGAAATCGATCGTCTGCTGCGCGCCCGAGATCGCCTGCAACATCGAAGGGAAGATGCGGTCCCCGTTCAGGAGCGTTTCGACGCGATTACCGTCGAGCAGCGGCGGTCCGAGCAGTACGCCCATCGAGCGCAGAAACTGCTGATCGGACACCGCATACAGGTGCATCGGCCGCACGCCGATCTCTTTTTCGGCGCGCAGGTTCAAAATGATCAGCGTCGCAAGCGCGGTTAAAACGACGGTGGCGAGGATCGGCAGCACGAGTCTCTTGAATTTCATTGAGCGCAAGGATAGGGGTTAGGCGGCGGACACGCCTGCCCATGCAAGAATCCAGCCACACCGGCAGAAAATCGAGTCGACGATGGCGAAGCGCAGTCCCCACATACGGCCCGAAACGTTGCTGACACACGGCGGCACGGCCGGGATCGCCGGCCACGATTTCGTCAATCCGCCCATCGTGCGCGGCTCGACAGTGCTGCACGCCAACGTTGCCGACATGAAAGAGCGTTCGCGACGTTACCGCACCGACGAGCCGGGCGCGGTTAACTACGGGCTCTACGGCACGCCCACGCATCACGCATTGTACGAATTGCTGACCGAGCTCGAGAGTGGTTTCCGAAGCTGGGCGGTGCCCTCGGGTCTGGCGGCGTGCTCGATTGCGATGCTGGCTTTTGTGCGCACGGGTGACCACGTACTGGTGTCGGATTCCGCGTACGGGCCCACGCGCCGCTTTTGCATCGAGATGCTGCCGCGCTACGGCGTGCAATGCACGTTTTATTCTCCGACGGCAGGACGTGATCTTGAAACGCTGTTTCGCCCCAACACGCGTCTGCTCTGGCTCGAATCGCCCGGGTCGCTGACCTTCGAAATGCAGGACGTACCGGCACTGGCCGAGATCGCGCGCAGCCGCGGAGTCCTCACAGCGATCGACAATACGTGGGCCACGCCGCTGTACTTTCAGCCGCTCAAGTGCGGCGTCGACGTCAGCGTGCACGCCGCCACCAAATATATCTGTGGTCATTCCGACACCCTGATGGGCACGATCACCTGCAACCAGGTCGCGTGGCCGGCAATGCGCCAGACGCTGTTTAATTTCGGATTGAACGTGAGCCCCGACGATGCATACATCGCGCTGCGCGGACTGCGCACGCTGGGCGCGCGGCTCAAGCAGCATCGGGCGACGGCAGAGCGCTTGATCGAGTGGCTGCTCGTACAACCCGAAGTCGAGCGCATTCTGTATCCGCCGTTGCCCGACGACCCGGGCCACACCCTATGGAAGCGCGACATGAGCGGCGCGCCGGGATTGTTCGGCATCGTGTTGAAGCAGGACGCGGGCGGCGCGCGGCTCAATGCACTCGTCGATGCCGTCGAACTGTTCGGCCGGGGCTATTCGTGGGGCGGGCACGAGAGCCTGCTGGTGCCCGTGTATCCAGAGCGCAGTGTGGCGCCGTGCCCGTACGAAGGACGCCTGTTTCGCATCTCGGCCGGGCTCGAAGATGCAGACGATTTGATCGACGACTTGAAGCGCGGATTCGCGGCCCTACGCGCCAGTTAAGCGCCGGCTAAGCGCTCCGTGCGGAAGTTGCGCAGATACGCGAGCCCGCGAATCGCGCGGCTGCCGTACCAACTCGTCATTTCGCCGTCGATCAGGTCGACCGGCACGTTCATTTGACTTTGCAGCTCGGCCACGTGCGTCTGGCGGAACATGAAAGGTTCCGACGACAGCAATACGCGGTTGGCGTTTTGCGTCGCCGCTCCGATATCGGGTATGACCGGGTAGCGCGCCGCGCCCGACCATCCGCCCGGTGGAATCGTGACGTGCCAACCGACGCATGCCAGCGTGCGCGCAATGTAGGTATCAAAAGCGACCGCCATCCAAGGGTCTTTCCAGATCAGGTACAGCACTCGATCGACGGGCCATTCAGTCGCACGGCACGCATCGAGCTCGCGCTCCAGTTGTGCGGCGAGTTCTTCTGCGCGCGCATGCACATCGAAAATCTGGCCGAGCATTCGGTACAGCGCAGCGTTGTCCTCGGGCGCATTCGGATGCGTGACGATGACGTGCGGCGCGAACGCTTTGATCTTCTCGAAGGTGGAGTAATCGTTCTCGTCGACGTTGACGATCACATGCGTCGGCTTCAACGCGTGCAGGGCATCGAGCTTGACGTCCTTGGTGCCGCCCACCTTCGGCACCTCGCGCACCGCGTCGCGCGGATGAATGCAAAAGCCGGTGCGGCCGACGACGTGTGCGCCGAGGCCAAGATCGAACAGAAGCTCGGTGATCGACGGCACCAACGACACGATGCGTGCGTTGGCGCCGGCGGGTTGATGCGCGTGCCCGGCGGCATCGATGCAGCACGCCGGCAGCTCGCTCATCGGCTCAGGTGGCGTCGCCTGCGCGCGGCTTCTGTTTTCGACCTGCCATGGCCCAATCGAACAACCAGCGCGGCATGAACTTGAGCAGCGCGGTGATCCATCCCATTTGCCACGGAATGGTCCGGTACGGCACGCCGGCGATGATCGCATCGGCCGCGCGCTGCGCGAACGCATCGACGTCCAGCAAGAACGGCATCTGGTACGGATGCTTGCGGGTCATCGTGGTGCGGATGAAGCCGGGCGAAATTGTCACGACTTTGATGTCGTACTTCGCCATCTCGACCCGCAGGCTCTCGCAATAGACAAACGCGGCTGCCTTGGAGGCGCAATAGGCGTCCGACCCGGGCAGCCCGCGTATGCCGGCAACGCTCGC
>JBGSWX010000165.1:0-8215 GCA_041751695.1 Burkholderiaceae bacterium
AGCCAGCGGTCAAACTCTTCAGGCGCCACCGCCACCACATGCAGCGCCATTTTTGCGTGTTGATCGCCGCAGAATTCCGCGCACGCGCCACGGTGCACGCCCGGTTGTGTCAGTTGCACGCGCAACTGGTGCACGCGGCCCGGCATCATGTCGACCTTGCCTCCGAGTGCGGGCACCCAGAAGCTGTGGATGACGTCGCCCGTAGTCAATCCGAGCGTCACCGACCGACCGACCGGCACCCGAATTTCATTGGCGGAGCGGATTTCGGTTCCGCTCGCCGGATCGCGATAGCTCAAGTCCCACCACCACCGCACGCCCGATACCGAGATCACGATGCCGTCGGCGGGCGCAGCGCTCAATTGCACACTGCGCACGGTCGCATAGGCGAGCAGCATGGACAGCACGGCAATCGGAAACGCAATGCCGCCGCCAACCAGCCATACCCAGGGCTTCGTCGGCCGCCGCTCGCGCCGATGCGACAGTGCGCGCCACAGCAGCAGCATCACGCCGGTGAAGAGCACCGTGGCCCCGACCGTCAGCACGATGATGATCTCGAGCGTGATCTCGCCCGCAGGGGTGGCAGGGTGCAACATCGGCAGGCTCCTACTTTAGCCCGCTCAGGTAGGCCGCGATGTCGCGCGCATCGTCGGGCGCCACGCCCATGCTCGGCATCAAGGTGCCGGGCACGACAGCGGCCGGGTTCACGATCCAGCGTGCGAGGTGCTCAGCAGTGTTCGGCACGTGTCCGGCGATATAACTGCGCCGCCCGAAGGATTCGAGGGTGACCGCAAGCTGGCCGATCGCGCCGTTTACACCGGGAATGACGTGGCACGTACCGCATTGATAACGTTGCGTCAGCTCCCGCCCGCGCTCGCTGTTGCCGGCCGCATTCCCGCAACCTGCCAACGCAACCGTTGTCAGAATTCCCAAAATGCGGTGACCTCGAGTGGCGTTGTCCACGTGGCCGGGGCGTCGGGCGCTTTGCGGTAGCGGCGATGTCTGATGTTATCGCGCACGAGCAGGCAACAAACTTGCCTCCGTTGCTTCAGGACACACGCATGTCGAAAACCTTCAAGCGGATCGCTTTTGTTGCAGGTGCCGCCGTGCTGATCGCGGCGCTGGGATTGATCTTGCTCGATCGAACCATGCGCAGCATCGTCGTGCACCCAGCACGTCGACCAGCGGGCGCGAGCTTGCGATCGAGGGCGATTGCGAGGTCGACTTTTTTCCGTGGCCGCCGTGGGTGCGCGCAAAGCAGGTCAGCTTCGCACGCGGAACAGTTCAAAATGGTGGAGAAGAGGAGGATCGAACTCCCGACCTCTGCATTGCGAACGCAGCGCTCTCCCAGCTGAGCTACTTCCCCGACGAGCGCGAATGTTATACGGCGTCCGAATCGTTGTCCAAACCGCGGGCGCGGCTAGACTCGCAGCGCATGGCCTCTGACACAGCCTTCCTTGAGCGCGAGTACAACGCCCGCGCGTCGATTCGCGATCATCCGCAGATCTTCGCGCGCTGGGCCGAACAAGGCGCCGCCGCGCGGCGCATGCGCGCTTGTGAAGCGGATTTGCAGTACGGGACACTCGAAGCCGAGCGTCTCGATATTTTTCACTCGCACCAGAGTGATGCGCCGCTGCTCGTGTTCATTCACGGCGGCTACTGGCGCTCGCTCGACAAGTCGGATTTCGCATGGATTGCGCCGGCGTTTCTGCAGCATGGGGTCGCCGTTGCGCTGCCCAACTACGGACTGGCACCTCAGACTTCGATTGAAGACATCGTGCGACAGCAGCTCAAGGCGCTGGCCTGGCTGTATCACAACGCCGCGCGACTGCGATTCGACGCCGCTCGCATCGTCGTCGCCGGCCATTCTGCCGGCGGCCATTTGACCGCGATGATGATGGCAGCACTCTGGCAGCAATTCGACTCGACGTTGCCGAGCGGTGTGGTCAAGGCCGGGCTCGCGATCAGCGGGCTGTTCGATCTGCAGCCGCTGGTGCGCGCGCCGTTCGTCAACGCCGATTTGAAGCTCAACGCGGCCAGAGCACGCGCGCTGTCACCGGCGTACATGCCGTGCGCGACTGCCGCTCCGCTAATCACCGCAGTGGGGGCTCTGGAATCCAGCGAGTTCAAGCGGCAATCGACCGAGTTCGGTGCGGCTTGGTCGACCAATCTCGCGCGTCATCTGGAACTGCCGCATGCAAACCATCTGACCGTGTGTGACGAGCTTGCGAATCCAAGCTCGCCGTTGTTCGACGCGGCGCTCGAGTTGATTCGTCGCGTCTAGTCAATCTAGGGCGCGCCGATTCCCAACGCGCGCACGCGCGCCTGCGTCAGCGCGTAGACATGCCGAATCGTGGGAACTGCGATCGATGCGCGCTCGGCCAGTTCGATCACGCTGCCGACGATGGCGTCGAGCTCCAGCTGGCGCCGCTGTTCCATATCCTGCAGCATTGAAATCTTTGCTGCGCCGAGTTGGCGCGCGAGGTCGATCCGTTGATCAACCGTCATCGGAATGAGCACTCCGTAGTGCTCGGACACCTGCATCCCTTCCTGCATCATCGCGCGGATGACGTCGAGCACGTCGGCATCGGCAATGATCTCGTTCATCAGATAGCCGGTCAGAGCGGCGATCGGATTAAACGACAGGTTGCCGACGAGCTTGGTCCAGACGTCCAGACGAATGTCGGTTGAGCGAGTCGCTTCGAATCCCGCCGCATCAAGCGCCGCGCACGTGCGCTGCAATCGCTCGCTGATTCCGCCCGCCGGCTCACCGAGAATAATCCGCGTGCCGTTGGTGTGATGCACTTCACCCGGCGCGCGCACTTCGGCTGCGATGTGAACCACGCAGCCGAGGATGTGGTGGGGTACCAGGGCTGTGAACATCGAGCGATCGGGATCGAGCGTACGTAGCGTCGTGCCTTCCAGCGCGCCGCCCGTGCCGTGGAAGTACCACCACGGCAGCCCGTTGATCGCCGGGACCACGACGGTGTGCCCGTCGATCAACGATTGCATGCGCGGCAGCATCGCACCGATCGCATGCGCTTTGAGTCCGATGATGACGAGGTCCTGTGCGTCAAAGTCGATGGGATCGTCGCTGGCAGGCAAGCGATAGCGGCCGGAATATTCGCCGACGTGGTCGACCAGGGTCAACCCGGTTCCACGAATGGCCGCTAGGTGCGCACCGCGCGCGATCAACACTACGTCATGGCCGGTCGCCGCGAGCTTGGCGCCGAGCACGGCGCCGATCGAACCGGCGCCGACAATCGCCACTCGCATCAACGATGAACGCTTGCGGCGCGCTCGCGCCGCCACTGAACTTTGCGCTGCGTCCATTCGTCCAGACGCGCGCGCGCGGTCTTGCTGTCTTCCTGCATCTCCATCTCAGAGGCAAGCTGCGCGGTCAGCTCGACGCGAATGCCGTTCGGATCGAAGAAATAAATCGACTTGAAAATATGATGATCGGTCACGCCGAGCACTTCGTGACCGTGCGCTTCGAGCCTCGCCTTCAATCGCGCCAGTTCTTCGACGGTGTCAACGCGCAGTGCAATGTGGTTGACCCAATCGGGCGTGTTCGGCGACTTTTCCGCGGCAACGTCGTCGCCCAGATCGAAGAACGCGATGCACGAGCCGTCGGTCATGCGAAAAAAGATGTGCGTGTACGGGCAATACTCGCCGGTGGACGGCACAACATCGCTCTGAATGATGTGATACAGCGGCAGCCCGAGAACGTCCTCGTAAAACTGGCGCGTTTCTTCGGCGTCTTTGCAGCGGTATGCAAAATGATGCAGCCCGTTGATCGGCGCCGCCTGTGGAACGGTTGACATGTCAGCCTCCGAACGCTTCCTCAATGCGCCGCTTGTCCCATCCCGGCACCAGCGTCTCGATAAACGAATACACAAACCCGCGCAAGTAAGCACCCTCCTTCACCGCCAGCCGCGTCACGTTGCGGCCGAACAGATGTCCGCACGGCAGCACGACCAATCCATCGCGCTTCGAATCGGCGGCGACTCCGGCGACGATGCCCACGCCCATGCCGATCTGCACGTAGGTCTTGATGACGTCGGCGTCGATCGCTTCCAGCACGATCGACGGCGTAATGCCCGCCGCCTCGAAGGCGGCGTCGATCTTTGCGCGCCCGGCGAACTGCTGCTCGTAGGTGATCAGCGGATGCCGGGCAAGATCCTTCAGCATGAGCTTGCCGGGGTTGGTCGCAAATTTCGCGAGCGGGTGGCCGGGCTGGATGATCGCGACGTGCTGCCAGTCATACACGGGAATCGACAATAGGCCGTGATGATCGGCCAGCGATTCGGTTGCGACGCCAATGTCGGCTTGGCCGTGAATCAACATCGCCGCAATTTGCGGTGGATTAGCCTGCAAGAGCTTCAGCCTGACCTGCGGGTACTTGGCCGCGAACGCTTGCACGACGCTCGGCAGCACGTAACGCGCCTGCGTGTGCGTCGTCGCCACGCGCAGCGTTCCCTCCGGGCTGCCCGCGTAATCGCGCGCCAGTTTTTTCAGGTTGTCGATATCCTGCATGATGCGCTCGGCCGCATCGAGCACCATCTGGCCGGGCGCGGTGAGTCCCTTCACGCGCTTGCCATGGCGCGCGAAAATAGGCACTCCAAGCTCGGCTTCGAGATCGATAATGGCCTTCGAAATACCGGGCTGCGACGTGTGCAACGCGCGCGCCGCCTCGGTCAGGCTGAACTTGTGGCGCGCCGCCTCGCGCAGGAAACGAAACTGCTGCAAGTTCACGCAAAACTTTCCAATAGATGGGGCCAGAAGCGAGTTTATAGGTCCGGCATTGTGAGAAAATTTGGCCTTGGCGGAGGCATCAAAATTTATGAAGCTTGCTTATGAAGCTTGACCGGGCACAACTACTGCTGGACGAGCAGCCCATCTCCATCGACGTTCTGCTCGAGAAATACGCCAAAGGCGATGAGCAGACGGTCGACGAAGTGCGCCGGCGCGTCGTACGCGGCCTGGCGCAAGTCGAAAAACCCGAGTTGCGTCAGACGTGGGAAAGTCGCTTCTACGAAGCGATGGTCGACGGTTTCATTCCCGGTGGCCGCGTCAACTCGGCGGCGGGAACCGGTATCGCAGCGACACTGATCAACTGCTTCGTGCAGCCGGTCGGCGATGCGATCAGCGGCGTCGACGGCGGTGTGCCTTCTATATATCTCGCGCTGAATCAGGCGGCGGAAACCATGCGGCGCGGCGGCGGTGTCGGTTACGACTTCTCGCCGATCCGCCCGAAGAGCGCACGCGTGCACGGCACGCACTCGCGTGCCAGCGGCCCCATTTCGTACATGCGCGTGTTCGACAAAAGCTGCGAGACGCTCGAGTCCGCCGGGGCGCGGCGCGGCGCGCAAATGGGCGTGCTGCGCTGCGACCATCCCGATATCGAAGAATTCATCAACGCCAAGCGCGACGGTTCGCTTGCCAACTTCAACATGTCAGTGACGGTCACCGACGCGTTTATGCGTGCGGCCGAGAAGGATGGCGAGATCGAGCTGTGGCACGCCGCCGAACCGTTCGACACATCCAACAGCCATCAGCGCCAAGACGGCACTTGGATGTACCGCAAGGCAAATGCGCGTGAGTTGTTTGATCAGATCATGCGATCGACGTACAACCATGCCGAGCCGGGTGTCATGTTTATCGATCGTGTGAACCACGATAACAATCTGTCGTACTGCGAAACGATTGTTGCCAGTAATCCCTGTGGCGAACAGTTTCTGCCCCCATACGGTTGCTGCTGCCTCGGTTCGATCAATCTGACGAAGTTCGTCAACGATCCGTTCGGCGAACAGGCGTCGTTTGATTTCGACAAGTTTCGCGACGTTGCCAAAGTCTCGACGCGCGCGCTGGATAACGTGCTCGACGCAACGCTATGGCCACTGCAGGAGCAGGCGGACGAGGCTGCGAACAAGCGCCGTATCGGCCTCGGCTTTACCGGGCTCGGTAATGCATTGACGATGCTCGGTCTTCGCTACGACAGCGATGCGGGACGCGATATGGCTGCGGACATCGCACGCGAGATGCGTGACGCTGCCTATCAAGCGTCCTCGCAGCTCGCGCAAGAGAAAGGCGCGTTTCCGCTGTTCGATGCCGACAAGTTCCTCGCTGCGCCTCACTGCGCTTCGCGTTTGCCTGAGCAGCTAAAGAGCGAGATCCGCGTACACGGCATCCGCAACTCGCACCTGTTGTCGATCGCACCGACCGGAACCATCTCGCTTGCCTTCGCGAGCAACGCCTCGGGCGGCATCGAACCGACATTTTCGTGGACGTACGTGCGCAAGAAACGCATGCCGGACGGCACCAAGCAGGAGTATGCGGTCGAGGACTATGCGTATCGACTGTATCGGCGCATGGGCGGCAACGAGCGCGACCTGCCCTCGGCGTTCGTCAGTGCGATGCAGATGTCGGCACGCGATCACATGCGCATGAGCGCCACCGTGCAGCCGTACATCGACGCTGCGATCAGCAAGACGGTTAACGTGCCCGAGGACTACCCGTTCGAGGAATTCAAAAGCTTGTACCTCGAAGCGTGGCACGCAGGGTTGAAGGGCATCACGACGTACCGTCCGAACAGCGTGATCGGCTCGGTGCTCGAAGTGACCAAGGATCCGCAGGCACGCGAGCCGCAGGACCTGAAAGACGATCCCGATCGCCGCGTGCGTCTTGACTCGACGCCCGAGCCGGCGTTGGAAAGTTTGAAGTGGCCCGGCCGCCCCGACCTCGCCAACGGCAATCTCGCATGGACCTACATGGTCGAGATTCCGGAGCGCAAGGAATCGTTCGCGATTTTTATCGGCCAAATCGGCGAGCCCGCGGTGCCATTCGAGGTGTGGGTCAACGGTGCCGAGCAGCCGCGCGGCCTCGGTGCGATCGCCAAAGCGTTGTCGATGGACATGCGCAGCGAGGATCGCGCGTGGCTGAAGATGAAGCTCGACGCGCTGGCACGCGCCCGTGACGAACAGGGCTTCGCGATTCCAATGCCGCCGAGCGGTGAGCGCCAGTGGCAGAGCGGCGTCGTCTCGGCGTTTGCCAATATCGTCAGTCTGCGCTGCGAGCAGCTCGGCGTGTTCGACCGCCTCGACCAGCACGCCACGCCGATGCTTGACGCGCTGTTCTCGAAGAAGGAACCAAAGGCCGGCCCGCTCGGCACGATGAGCTGGACGGTCGATGTTGCCAATGCGAGTACCGGCGATGATGTCGTGCTCGGCGTCAAGGAGCTTCACCTTCCCGACAGCAGCCGGCGTCCATATTCGATCTGGCTTGCCGGCGAGTATCCGAAGGTGCTCGACGGCCTGTGCAAGCTGATTTCGCTCGACATGCGCGTGGTCGATGCAAACTGGATCGGGCTCAAGCTGAAAAAGCTGCTGAACTTCGGCGAACAGAACGGCGAGTTCTGGGCGCCGATGCCCGGCGCGGAGCGATCGACGCAGTATCCGAGCACCGTTGCCTACATCGCGACGCTGCTGCTGCACCGATACAAGGTGCTCGGCATCCTCGACGACGAAGGACGCGCGATTCAGTCGGCGGGAATTCTCGCGCTGCCCGATGCCGTCAAGCTGATCGACCACGCCACTGCGCCGATCAAGGGCAAGGTGTGTCCGAGCTGCAGCGCGGCTGCAATGATCAAGCGCGACGGCTGCGAGTTCTGCACTGCGTGCGGCTACACCGGCCATTGCAGTTGAAACCTGGGCTCAGGCGATGACCCTGCAACAACTGCTGGGCATCGAGCTGCCAATCGTTCAGGCGCCGATGGCCGGTGTGCAAGGCAGCGCACTGGCCGTCGCGGTGTCCAACGCAGGCGCGCTCGGATCATTGCCCTGCGCGATGCTCGGGGCAGATGCCATCCGGAAGGAACTGTCAACGATCAGGGCGCAGACCACCAAGTCGTTCAACGTGAATTTCTTCTGCCACGTACCGCCCGCACCCGATGCCGAGCGGGAGACCATCTGGCGACGGGCGCTAGCGCCGTACTACGAAGAATTCGGAATCGATGCAAGCGCCATCCCGGCCGGGCCGGGCCGCGTGCCGTTCAGTGCAGAAGCCGCGCAGGTGTTGGGCGAGTTCAAGCCAGCCGTGGTGAGCTTTCATTTCGGCTTGCCTCCGGCGGATCTACTGGCTCTCGCAAGAGCCTGGGGCGCGAAGATACTGTCTTCGGCAACTACCGTCGAAGAAGCCCGCTGGCTCGAGGCGCATGGCG
>JBGSWX010000166.1:0-7601 GCA_041751695.1 Burkholderiaceae bacterium
TACGTCGAAAATTTATAGCCGCGCCGGTATTCGAACTTGTCGACCGCCTTCATCAGGCCAATATTGCCTTCCTGAATCAGATCGAGAAATTGCAAACCACGATTGGTGTATTTCTTCGCTATCGAGATCACCAGCCGCAAGTTGGCTTCGGTCATCTCGCGCTTGGCCTTTCGCGCCTTTGCTTCGCCGGTGGCCATTTGCTTGTAGACCTCGCGCAAATCCTTCAGCGGCAGCACCACGCGCTTCTGCAGCCCGGAAAGCTTGCCCTGCAACTCCTGCACCGACGGCAAGTTGCGGCGTAGCACTTCGGCGTACGGCTGCTCGGAGTCGGCTTCGCGCGCCGCCCAGCGCATGTTGGTCTCGCTGCCCGGAAACGTCTTCAGGAAATGCGTGCGCGGCATGCCGCACTTGTTCACCGTGATCTCGTAAATCTGCTTCTCGATCGACCGCACTTCGTCGACCTGGCGCCGCAGCGTGTCCGACAGCCGCTCAACCATCTTGGCAGTGAACCGCAGGCTCATCAGCTCGTCGAGAATCTTTTGCTGCGACTTCAGATACCCGGGCGACTTGTAGCCTTCTTTCTCGAACGACACGCGCATCTTGTCGAACAGCTTGGTGACGTGATCGAACTTGTCGAGCGCGCGCACTTTCAATTCGTCCAGCTGCGCCGCGGTCATACCCGAGGCGCCGATGTCGGTCGTCTCTTCGCCTTCTTCGTCCTCTTCTTCGCCGCCGGCGGTCGGGAAATCTTCAGCCAGCGGGTCCATCAGCCCGTCGACCACTTCGTCGATTGGAATCTCCGAGCCGCGAATGCGATCGCCGTGCGCCAGGATTTCGGCGATCGTTGTCGGGCACGCGGAGATCGCCATCACCATGTGCTTCAATCCGTCTTCGATGCGCTTGGCGATCTCGATCTCGCCCTCGCGCGTCAGCAACTCGACCGAGCCCATCTCGCGCATGTACATGCGCACCGGATCGGTGGTGCGACCGAACTCGGCATCGACCGTCGACAGCGCGGCCTCGACCTCTTCTTCCGCTGCGTCGTCGGTCGTCGCCGCCGGCACGTTCTCGCTCATCAACACCGTCTCGGCATCGGGCGCCTGGTCGAACACCTGCAGCCCCATGTCGCTGAATGTGCTGATGATGGCGTCGATCGCTTCGGCATCGACAAGCGCATCGGGCAAGTGGTCGTTGATTTCGGCGTACGTCAAAAAGCCGCGCTCTTTGCCGAGCTTGATCAGCGCCTTTAACTTGTTGCGCCGAGTTTCAATGTCTTCTTCGGTTCCGTGGTAACTGCGCTCGAGCGCCTCTTTAAGCGCTTTTTCCTTGGCTCGCCGATCTTTGGCGCGCAGCTTGGTGGCGCTCATTTTCTCGACGATCTGCACGCTCGGATCGGCCGCGTCGTCGCCGCCGTCGACCGCTTCGGGCACCGCGTCGGCGCCGCCGTTGATCAGCTGTTCTTCGCTGGTCTTCGGCTTGCGACCCGGACGGCCGCGCACCGGCTCGCTCGCCCCTGCGGTTTCGTTCTTCACTCCATTGCCGCCCGTGCCGGCTCCCCTGGTGGGCGCCATCACGCTCGCCTCAAGTTTCTTGATGGCGCCCCTGGCCACCTTGCCATGCGCGTCCAACGGCATGACGCGCGCCGGTTTTGCCTTCGCTTCAGCTTTTCTTGCTTCAACTTTTCTCAGTGCCATGGTGTCACCTGTGTCGATCGGTCGGCAGTCGCACGATCGGTTCGTCAGTGCCGAAAGCGCTCGCGCAGCAGGGCTGCACGGCGCGCAGTCGACAAATACATCATTGGGTTCAAATGAGCCTTCTCAACCATGCCGTGCCTGCATCGAATGCAGATCAGGCCGATCTTTCTCGAAGCGTCGCATATGAGCCACTCAACCAACGCCTGATCCGAAGATCGCGTCCCGGCAATCGCGCACGCTGTCGATTACAACCACTTCGCGCCACCGATCTATCGCGATCTCCTGGGCGCTTCGGTACCAGACTCGTAGAGATACGTGGAGCCCGGTAGCAGAACCAATGAATTTACCACGAGCCAGCCGTTTTTACCGGAAAAATTCAATTTATCCCGATACTTGCCGTTCGCGCTGGCACTAACGGGCCAGCGCCGGCTCAGCGGTGCCGCGCGCCCGCATATACGCCTGATCCGCCTCGCGATAAGCGTCCAGCCGCTGCGGGGTCGGGTCCTGTTCGTAATCGGTCAGCCGTTCGGCTCGCTGCCGCTCGAATCGGCGGAGCTTCAACTTGGCAAAGGCTTCGTCGACCATCTGGCGCGCCACGTCAGCCCCGGTTTCAATCTCCATTTCCTGCGCTGCCAGCACCCGATAGTGATCGGCATTTTCGCTCTCGGCCAAGAGCTCGAGCAGGGCGCCGTGACTGAGTGCTGCGGCCTCGGCGGCCGTAGTGGCGGTCGCTGCGCGCCACACTTCCGTGATTTCGTGATCCACCTTGTCGCTGCCGTGCAGATGCTCGTCGATCACCTGCTGGTTGAACTCGCGCGCAAGCTGTGGATGCGCCAGCAGCTGCTGCAAAATGCTGAACTTCAAATCGCCCACCTCCATTCTCGGTGTGCGCCGCTCGAAGGGCATCGCTCTTCGCACCGCCGCTTTGCGCAGGCCATAGAGCGCTTCGACCGAGTCCAGCGGAGTGCGCGTGACTTCGGCCAGCTCGCGCAACAGTTGCAGGCGCATCGCTCCGGGCGCCATTGAGAGCATCAGGGGCTTGGCTTCTCCCAAAAGTGCGGCGCGCTCTTCGGCGCTTGCGGGCAATCGCCCGCCCGGGTTGCTCGCCAACGAATGGATAAAGAATTTCGACAGCGGCAGCGCTTCGGCGAGCGCAGCATCGAAGGCGGCGTGTCCCTGCGCACCGATCAAGCTATCCGGGTCTTCTCCCTCGGCCAGCAACACAAAACTCGAGCGCTTGGTATCGGCGATGACCGGCAACGCAGCTTCGAGCGCACGGCGCGCGGCCTTGCGTCCGGCCGCGTCACCATCAAAAGCAAAAATCACGTGATCAGCCGCTTTGAAAAGCGCGCTCACATGCGCACTCGAGACCGCCGTGCCAAGCGTAGCCACCGATTCTTCGAAGCCGGCCTGGGACAGCCGGAGCACGTCCATGTACCCCTCGGCCACAATCGCGCGACCGCTTTTGCGAATCGCGTCGCGCGCTTCGTGCAAACCGTAAAGCTCCTGACCTTTCCGAAACACGGGGGTCTCCGGAGAGTTCAGGTACTTCGGCTCGCCGGTACCGATCACGCGCGCGCCGAAGCCCACCACCTGGCCACGCGCACTGCGAATCGGAAACATCATCCGGCCCCGGAAGCGGTCGTAGCGCTTGCCTTCGTCGGCGATCACCAGGCCGGCTTCGACCAAACGTGAATCCTCGTATTCGTCGAACGTAGCGCGCAGCGGTTGCCAGGACTCCGGCGCGTAACCGAGCGCAAAGCGCGCTGCGGTCTGACCGCTGATGCCACGGCGCTTCAGGTAGTCGATGGCGGTCGGGCTTTCCTTCAGCTGTACGCGATAGAACTCGGTGGCGCGCGTCAAGACGTCGGCCAGACCACGGGTCTTCGAATTAGCTTCGATGGCACGCGCGGTTTCCGGAACCTGCATGCCCGCGATTTGCGCCAGATCGCGGATCGCATCAACGTAGCCTAAGCCGCGATGCTCCATCACGAATCCGACGGCACTGCCGTGCGCGCCGCAGCCGAAGCAATGAAAGAACTGCTTCGACGGGCTGACGGTGAACGACGGGGATTTCTCGGCGTGAAACGGGCACAGTCCCAGAAAGTTCTGCCCGCCTTTCTTCAACTGCACATGCCGGCCCACCACGACGACGATGTCGACGCGCGCCAGTAGATCTTGGATGAAGCCTTGCGGAATCATTGCATGAAGCTTTGCGGAATCATTGCATGAAGCCTTGCGGAATCATCACGTTCGCGTGAAAGTGTACGCATCGGCCGGCGCCAACGCCCGCCTTACCCCAGTCGCTGCTTGACCAGCGCCGACACTGTGCCCATATCGGCACGGCCGGCGATGCGCGGCCTCAGCAGCGCCATGATCTTGCCCATGGCCTGCGGACCGGCGGCGCCAGATTCGACAAGCGCCGCATCGATTGCCGCCGCCAATTCGGCATCCGACATCTGTTGCGGCAGGTACGTTCTAAGCAGTTCGAGCTCGGTTTTTTCCTTCGCGGCCAGCTCCATGCGGCCCGCCTTCTCGAACTGATGAATCGAATCGTTGCGCTGCTTGATGAGCTTCTCGACGATGTTGAGCACTGCTGCGTCGTCGACAGCTACGCGCTCGTCGACCTCTTTCTGCTTGATCGCTGCCAGCAGCAAGCGAATCGCGCCGAGCCGCTCGGCATCTTTCGCGCGCATGGCGCTTTTCATCTCTTCGACGATGCGGTCCTTCAAGGCGGTCGACATACTTGTCTCCCCAAAAAAAAGAAAGCGCGCCAGTGGCGCGCCGTGCGATGTGCTGCTTCCTGCTAGTACATCTTCTTCGGCAGCATCTGGCCGCGCAGGCGCTTGAAGTGACGCTTGATCGCCGCGGAGCGCTTGCGTTTGCGTTCGGCGGTCGGTTTTTCGTAGAACTCGCGCGCACGCAGCTCGGTCAGCAAGCCGCTTTTTTCGATCGTCCGCTTGAAGCGGCGTAAAGCCACTTCAAATGGCTCGTTTTCTTTAAGGCGAATGGTGGGCATGGGTGGTTCGAATCCTTGATTACCGAATTAGGGCCTTGAATCGCAATGCAGGCGCTGCCGCCGCACGAAAGCCGGTAATTCTAACCGAAGCTCATACACTTGGCGCATGCTGATTCTGGGGATCGAAACGTCGTGTGATGAGACCGGCCTGGCGCTGCTCGACAGCGAAGACGGCCTGCTCGCGCAGCAGCTGCATTCGCAAAGCGACATGCACGTAGCGTACGGGGGCGTGGTACCGGAACTCGCGTCGCGTGACCACGTGCGTCGCGTTCTGCCGCTGCTCGACCGGGTTCTGCAGCAGGCCGCGCGCAACGCAGCGCATATCGATGCCATTGCGGTCACGACCGGGCCCGGCTTGGCGGGCGCGTTGCTGGTGGGAGCGAGCGTGGGCCATGCCCTGGGTTATGCGCTCGAGCGCCCGGTGCTAGCAGTGCACCATCTGGAAGGCCACTTGCTGTCGCCGCTGCTCGGCCGCCCCGTGCCCGAATTTCCATTCATTGCGCTGCTGGTATCGGGTGGGCATACGCAACTGCTGCGCGTGGCCGATTTTGGAGACTATCAACTGCTCGGCGAAACGCTCGACGACGCGGCCGGCGAAGCGTTCGACAAGACCGCGCAACTGCTCGGCCTCGGCTACCCCGGCGGCCCTGCCGTATCGCGCCTCGCAGAATTCGGTATTGAGCATGCGATCAAGCTGCCGCGGCCGATGCTCACCAGTGGCAACCTCGATTTCAGCTTCAGCGGGCTCAAAACCGCGGTGCTCACTGCAGTTCGCCGCGAAGGCCCCGGCAATCTGTGCCAGCAGGCGCGAGCCGATATCGCTCGCGAATTTGTCGAAGCGATGGTCGATGTGCTGGCAGCCAAAGCGCTGCGCGCGCTCGATCAGACCGGGCTGAAAACCCTCGTCGTTGCAGGCGGAGTCGGCGCTAACGCGCAACTGCGCGCACGACTGCGCAGTGAATTGGCAGCCCGCGGCGGAGAAGTATTTTCTCCGCCGCTCGAGCTGTGCACCGACAACGGCGCGATGATCGCGCTCGCCGGGTTGGCAAAGCTCAAGCGTTTGCGCCAGGGTGAGGACAGGCCGCTTGGATTTTCGGTGCATCCGCGCTGGCCGCTCGCCGAAGCAATCTAGCGACGGCCTGTCACCGGGATTGGTTGTTTTTTACCAATCCGCCGTTCGGTGCCGGCGAACAAATGCCGAATGTTGACCCGGTGGCGCTGCACCACGAACCCCGCGATGACCACTAACGCGGCGAAGCGCGCATCGAACCCCCAGCCGAACGCAGAATAAAACGGTGCGAAAACCGCGGCAGCAAGCGACGCCAGCGACGAATAACGAAAGAACACCGCAACGATCAGCCACGTCAGAGCGGCCGCAAGCGCGAGCCAAGGGTTGAGCGCGATGATGACGCCGGCCGCGGTGGCGACCCCCTTGCCGCCGCGAAAGCGCAGAAACACCGGATACAGATGACCGAGGAAAACCGCAATCGCGACCAGCGCAACGCCGATGTCCCCAATACCGTGTTGAGCGCCGAAGCGCAGCGTCAGCCAGACGGCAAGCCAGCCTTTGAATCCATCGCCGAGCAGGGTCAACGCCGCGGCCGCCTTGTTGCCAGAGCGCAATACGTTGGTCGCACCAGGATTGCCGGAACCGTACGTGCGCGGGTCCGCCAGATTCATCGCGCGGCTGATCAGAACAGCGAACGGCATCGATCCGATCAGGTAGGCGGCACCGATGGCAAGGAGCGAGTTTGCGAATTGCATACGCTAACCGCGCGGGTGATGCTGCGCATGCAGCGCCTTTAATCTCGCGCGCGCGACGTGCGTGTAGATCTGAGTGGTCGAAATATCGGCGTGGCCAAGCAGCAACTGCACGACGCGCAGATCGGCGCCGTGATTCAACAAGTGCGTGGCAAACGCGTGGCGCAATCCGTGCGGGGACAACGGGGCATCGATCGCCGCACGCGCTGCATAGCGCTTGATCAGAATCCAGAACATCTGCCGGCTCATCGAGCTGCCGCGCTGCGTGACGAATAGCGCGTCGGCCACGCGCCCGTTCAGGATCGCGCCGCGCGCATGCTGCAAATAGCGTTCGATGCAGTCGCGCGCCTCTGCGCCGAGCGGAACGATGCGCTCTTTTCCTCCTTTGCCGAGGACGCGCACCAGGCCTTCGGCAAGCGACAGTTGCGTCAACGTCAAACCCACCAGCTCCGACACGCGCAGGCCGGTCGCATACAGAAGTTCCAACATCGCGCGATCGCGCAGCCCGAGGGAGGTGTCGGTATCTGAGGCGCGCAGCAGCGCTTCGACCTGTGCTTCGGATAGTGACTGGGGGAATCGCGGCGGCTGCCGCGCGCCTTTCAGCCGCACGGTCGGATCGAGCGCGACTCGGCTATCTCGAATCGCCCAGCGATAGAACCGCCGCAACACCGCCAGCCGGCGATTGGCCGTCGCTGCGAGCGTGGTCGGATGCCGGTCTGAAAAGTATTGCGCGAGGTCCGCTTCGCGCGCGGAAGCAAGGGTCATCCCTCGCTGGCCGAGCCAATCGGACAAGCCACTGAGGTCACGTCTGTAAGCGGCGAGTGTGTTCGGAGCCAGGCCGTCTTCGAGCCACACCGCGTCGGCAAACGTATCGATCAGCGCGTCGGACACGCCGCGCGACTCAGCAATCGATTGCTCACTTGACCGCTCCTTTGACCTCAATGCGCGCGCCGGCATCGTCGCACGAGGTCAGAGATGCGTGCCGCACGGGCTCACGTGAGATGCAGTTCGTCGCCCGCCTCGTGCGCCAGCAGCCAGCGCTTGATGCGCTCGTAAGCGCCGCCGCGGTGATGCGCGAAACCGCCGACACCGGACGCCGCCACCACCCGATGACACGGAATCGCCAG
>JBGSWX010000167.1:0-3364 GCA_041751695.1 Burkholderiaceae bacterium
AACGCGAGGCTGAACAAAGCGAGCGAGAACCAGTCGATCGCATTGTCGGCGGCGCGGCGCAGCGTCGACACGCTGAAGGCGCCGAGGACCACCAGCGCGGGGACTGCTGCGATCAACTCGCGGTCGCTCGGGTCGTTGACCATGAGCAACGCAGCGAGTGCAGCCAGCACCAGCAGCAGCGGCAGCAACACGTGCGGCCGGCGCCAGAAGCTGCGCCACGAATATAAAGTCCAGAGCGCAAATGGCCACACCGGCCATGTGTACCAACCGATATTGCGCACGAGCCACAAGACGCTCGTGACGTTCGGCCCCGCAACCTGGCGCGTATTCCACGCCCGCCAGGCGTCGAAGTAGAGGATCGCTTGCGGAGTCGCGTTGTTCGCGCCGATCGGCCATAGCGCGAAAAGCAGCGCACCGATCGCGATGACGAGCAGCGCCCGCAGGGCCCGTTGCCGACCGAACGACAGCATGAAAACCACGGCGGCGATCGTCATCGCGCCCGCGGGGAGCAAGCCGCGCGTCAGCGCGATCGCTGCCAGCGCGACAGCCGCACCGAGGGTTCCCTTCCATGGATCCTCCAGCGACACCGCGAGCGCGAGCAGCAGCACCGACACCCACGCGAACATGGCGGCTTCGGCGACCGTCTCGTGCATCCGCAGCACGATGCCGATGGTGGCCAGCATCAACAGCACTGCAATGTCGGCCAACATGCGGCCGTAGTCGCGCGGGTTGGCCTGGCCGCCGAAGGCGAATGCGACCGGCTGCGCTTCGGGGCGCCGCGCGAGTCGATACGTCGCGTACCAGAGGCTGCTGGTGGCGACCAGAAACCACAGCACCGTGACCAGCCGCGCAGCAACGACATCGCCGAGCACACCGCCGAACAATCGAATCATCAGCGCGCCGATCCAAAATGGCAGCGGACCTTCTTCGGGCAGCGGCTCCCCGACGACCGACGGCAGCCACCACTCGACAGCGCCGCCGTGCGCCATCGTCCACATCACACCGAACGCGGATGCATCTTCGAGGCTCCATGGATCGCGCGCAAACAACCCGGGAACGATGTAGATCGCCAGCAGGCCGAAGAACATCCAGCGCGGCAACTCGGCTGCCGCTGCTTCCGAAACGCGGGCCGGCGAGGGACGGTGTTCGAAGCTCATAGATCGGGCGGACAAAAGCGCAAACCTACTTTTGTCCGATTAGTTAGCGTGAAATCGCTGGCGAAGCCAGACAATTTCACGAGGACAATTGCGAACACGAACCAGAGCAATCAGTTCCTTAGCGGCGTGGCATTCAACAAAAAAGGCAGCCGAAGCTGCCTTTGTACTCGATCGTTGTGCCTCTCACCGGCGCCGCGCCTCGGCCTTGGCCTTGGTGGCTTCAACGGCGGCTGCATTGACAGCTTCGGTTTTCGCCGCAAATTTTTGGCGGAATTTTTCGACTCGGCCCGCTTCGACGATGCGCGTTTGCGCGCCCGTGTAAAACGGATGCGATTCCGACGACGTATCGAGCTTGAACAACGGATAGGTCTTGCCGTCCATTTCGATCGTCTCGCGCGATTGCAACGTCGAGCGCGTGATGAATTTAAAGTCGTTCTGCATGTCCTGGAAAACGACTTCGCGATATTCGGGGTGGATGCCTTGTTTCATAATGATTCGCCACTTATTTTCTGATTGGGCCGCCAGTCGTCGCTCAGAGGCTCGACCACGTACCTGGATTCGGAAGGCGCGGATTATCCGGCTTTTGCATATAGGTAGCAAGCCGTTGCCGGCGCGGTGAAAGCGCTGTGACGTAGTTGCTGGACCTCACAAATCGTCCGGCTTTGCCGGCGATTTTGTGCAAGCTAATCGCGCAAAAGTAGGGGTGCACTTTTTGCGCGCACGCTTATCCACCCCGCCGCATCATGTCGAAGAACTCCGCGTTGTTCTTGGTCGCCTTCATCTTGTCGAGCAGAAACTCCATCGCCTCGATCTCGTCCATGCCGTACAACAACTTGCGCAGGATCCAGACTTTCTGCAGGATCTCCGGCTTCAACAGCAGCTCCTCTTTGCGCGTGCCCGAACGATTGACGTTCAGCGCGGGATAGACGCGTTTCTCGGCGAGGCGGCGCTCCATGTGAATTTCCATGTTGCCAGTGCCCTTGAACTCTTCGTAGATCACATCGTCCATGCGCGAGCCGGTGTCGATCAGCGCGGTCGCGATGATCGTCAACGATCCACCTTCCTCGATGTTGCGCGCGGCGCCGAAGAAGCGCTTCGGCCGCTGCAGTGCGTTGGCGTCGACACCGCCGGTCAGCACCTTGCCCGACGCCGGTATCACCGTGTTGTAGGCGCGCGCGAGCCGCGTGATCGAATCAAGCAGAATCACCACGTCCTTCTTGCTCTCTGCCAGGCGCTTGGCTTTTTCGATGACCATTTCTGCCACCTGCACGTGGCGTGTTGCCGGTTCGTCGAAGGTCGACGCGACAACCTCGCCCTTCACCGAGCGCTGCATCTCGGTGACTTCCTCGGGGCGCTCGTCGATCAGCAGCACGATCAGCACGACGTCGGGATGGTTGGCGGCGATTGCGTGCGCCATGTGCTGCATCAGCACCGTCTTGCCCGATTTCGGACTCGAGACCAGCAGCCCGCGCTGCCCTTTTCCGATCGGCGCGATCAGATCGACCAGGCGCCCGGTCATATTCTCATCGCCCTTCATGTCGCGTTCGAGAATCAGCGGCTCGTCGGGAAACAACGGCGTCAGATTCTCGAACAGGATGCGGTGCTTGGTCGAATCGGGTGCCTGATCGTTGACCTTGTCGACTTTGACCAGCGCGAAGTAGCGCTCGCCATCCTTTGGCGTTCGCACTTCGCCTTCGATCGAATCGCCGGTGTGCAGGTTAAAGCGGCGAATCTGCGAGGGCGAGATGTAGATGTCGTCGGTGCTCGCCAGATACGAAGACTCGGGCGAGCGCAGGAAGCCGAAGCCGTCGGGTAGCACTTCGAGCGTGCCGTCGCCGAAAATCTGCTCGCCACTTTTGGCGCGCTTTTTCAGGATCGCAAACATCAGCTCCTGTTTGCGCATCCGGTTGGCATTGTCGATCTCGAGCCCGATCGCCATTTCGAGCAGTTGTGAAACGTGAAGTGCTTTTAGTTCTGATAAGTGCATAGCGTCACTGAGAAAAATTGGGGCGATGGGAGCGCGCCCGCGGGGAGGGCGGTGGACCGATTTATCGATCCACCGGACTAAATTAGGTAAGTAGTTAGAGGTTGCTGTCGATGAAGGCCGTCAGTTGAGATTTTGAAAGCGCACCCACCTTGGTGCCGACCACCGCGCCATTTTTGAACATCATCAGTGTCGGAATTCCACGGATGCCGTACTTGGCGGG
>JBGSWX010000168.1:0-3034 GCA_041751695.1 Burkholderiaceae bacterium
GGCCGCGAATCCGGCGCTGCGCATGGTGGGCAGGTCCGGAAGATCGTCGCCGATGTACCCGCACTCATCACTGGTGACTTCGGCGTCGGTCAGCAGCGCTGCGAGCGCGCTGGCTTTGTCCGAGCGGCCCTGCAGCACGCGCACCACGCCGAGCTCGCGTGCTCGCGCCGACACGATCTCCGAACTGCGCGCAGACAAGAGCGCGACCTCCACGCCGTTTTTCATCAACATCTTGATGCCGTGCCCATCGCGCACGTCGAACACCTTCATCGCTTCGCCTTGAGGTCCGTAGTACAGGCGTCCATCGGTCAACACGCCGTCTACGTCGAGCACGAGCAGGCGCACGCGCGCAGCACGCTGCTCTGCAGTCAACGTCTTCGTCAACATTCAGATGACCTTGGCAGCGAGAAGATCGGGCATACTGAGCGCGCCCACCAATTCGCCGGCTTGATTCACGGCCAGCAGCACGTTCTTGCGACGCGCCTCCATCGTCTGCGCTGCTTCGGCCGCCAGGATATCGGGCGCGATGGTCAGCGGCTCGCGCGTCATGACGTCGGCTACGTTGACCCCGCGCACGTCGCCCACGCGCTCCAGCAGTCGCCGCAAATCGCCGTCTGTAAAAATTCCAGCAAGTACGCCGCGTTGATCTACGACCGCGGTCACGCCGATCTGCTTGCGCGTGATCTCATGCAGCGCATCCATCACGCTCGCGCGATCATCGACGATCGGAATCTGCCCGTCGGTGCGCATCACATCGCGCACGTAGGTCAGCAGCTTGCGGCCCAGCGCACCGCCGGGGTGCGCACGCGCGAAATCCTCCGCCCCGAAGCCGCGCGCGTCCAGGCAGGCGATGGCCAACGCATCACCCATGGCCAGCATCGCGGTGGTCGACGAGGTCGGTGCGAGGTTCAGCGGGCATGCTTCCTTCTCGACGCGAACATCGATGTGCACGTCAGCAAGCCTGGCCAGCGCCGACGACGCATTGCCGGTGATCGCGATCAACGGTGTGCCCAGGCGCTTTGCGATCGGAAGCATCGTCAGCAGCTCGTCGCCTTCACCCGAATAAGACAGCGCCAGCATGACGTCGCCGCGCGTGATCATTCCGATGTCGCCGTGGGCGGCCTCGGCGGCGTGTACGAACAGCGACGGTGTTCCGGTCGAGGCCAGTGTCGCGGCGATCTTGCGCGCGATGTGCCCGCTTTTGCCAACGCCGCTGACCACGACGCGCCCCTGGCACGCGAGCAGCAAGTCGACTGCGCGGGCAAACGCGGCGTCGATGCGATCGGACAATGCGGCTACCGCTTGGGCTTCGATCTGCAGCACTTCGCGCGCAAGTGCGAGCGCGCCGGGGGTCGCAACAAGGCTAGCGTTCCGACCCATAAGTTCCGAAGCAACAAGGGCGAGAATCACCGCCATGCTTTGTCGCGGTGCTCGCTTGGTTCCCAACCAGGCTCCGCGCGGCTTCGTGCCTGGCGCCGACTTCGCCATTGTTGCGGCGGCGGCAAGACTTCGTAGGGGGCATCGTCTCGAGGCTTATGGGTCGGAACGCTAGGAAGTCACGGCAATCGATTCACAATGGCCAGCGATAATACACTGCAACTTTTTTCTGGCACGGGTTTTGCTCTAGGCGCGCTTGCGCGCTCATTGCCTCGCAACCGCCTCGGTTATCCATGGCATCAGGTCTTGAGGTCGCGCTGTTGTTGCTCGCTTCGGTGGTCGCCGGCGTCGTCGCTTTTCGCCTGCTGCAGCTGCCGCCGCTGCTCGCCTATCTCGCCGTGGGCATCCTGATCGGGCCGCACGCGCTGGCGTTGTTGCCCGACAGCGAAGATACGCGGTACCTGGCCGAATTCGGTGTCGTGTTCCTGATGTTTTCGATCGGGCTCGAGTTCTCGCTGCCCAAGTTAAGGTCGATGCGGCGCACCGTGTGGGGTCTGGGCGGCGCACAAGTCGCGCTGACGGTGTTGATCACGCTGGCCGCGGGGTGGGTGATCGGCGGCTACTTCAACGTCGGGCTCGCCGGTGCCTTTGCGCTCGGCGGCGCGCTCGCGATGTCTTCGACCGCCATCGTGATGAAAATGCTGTCCGAGCGCGCGCAGCTCGACACCGAGCATGGCCGGCGCATCGTCGGGGTGCTGCTGTTTCAGGACATTGCCGTGGTGCCGCTGCTGGTGATCGTGCCGGCGTTGGGCGCCGAAGCCGGCGTGATGGCGCAGACCTTGGCGATCGCGACGCTCAAAGCGGCGGTGCTGCTGACGCTGCTGCTGGTCGGCGGGCAACGCGTGATGCGCTGGTGGCTGAACACCGTTGCGCGGCGCAAGTCGCAGGAGCTTTTCACGCTGAACCTGCTGTTCGTGACGCTCGCGCTGGCGTGGCTGACGCATGCCGCCGGCTTGTCGCTTGCGCTCGGCGCATTCGTCGCCGGCATGCTCATTGCGGAAACCGAATTCCGGCATCGAGTCGAAGAAGACATCAAGCCGTTTCGCGACGTGCTGCTCGGGCTGTTCTTCGTCACCATCGGCATGCTGCTGAACGTGCGCCTGGTGATCGACAACCTAGGGTGGGTCTTGCTGGCGTTGATTTTGCCGGTCGCATTCAAGTTCAGCCTGATCTTCGGTCTCGCGCGCGGCTTTGGCGCGACCGCGGGGACGTCTATCAGGACTGCGCTCGCGCTGGCGACTGCCGGCGAGTTCGGGTTCGTGCTGCTCAGCCAGGCGGGCGGTCTGGCACTGATCGACCCGCTCGTGCTGCAGATCGTGCTGGCCGCGATGCTGCTTTCAATGATGGCCGCGCCGCTTCTACTGCAGTACTCGGATCGGATCGTGCTGCGGGTTGCGTCCTCCGAGTGGCTGTTGAAATCGCTCGAGATTGCCAACATCGCGCAGCGCGCGATTGCCATCGACAAGCATGTCGTGATCTGCGGCTTCGGCCGCAGCGGGCAGCATCTGGCCAAAATGCTGGAGCAGGAGAACATTGCATTTGTCGCGCTCGACCTCGATGCGGATCTGGTACGCGAAGCCGCCGCGGCCGGCGAGTC
>JBGSWX010000169.1:0-1848 GCA_041751695.1 Burkholderiaceae bacterium
TTCGACACTGTTGACGACAACCCCGCACGTCCCCAGCAATTCGGGCGGCACTTCGTCGGCGTCGTAGCCGCGATACACCGAGTTACACGGGATCAGCGACAGCGCGGTCGCGCCGTGGCTCAGGATTTCCTTCAAGCGTGCGTTGTAGTCTTCGGGCACGCCCCAACCGATCAACTGGCGCTGCGTCCAGCTGCGGCCGCGATGCATCGACGCGTAAATCCCGCGCGTGTTCGGATACTCGCCGGGGAACCCAACGTCGCCAAAATAGTTTTCGCTTGCGCGACCCTGCGGTGTGTAGAGCGGCTTGATCTCGACGCCCGAGCGATTCACCGACTGGCTGGCGACCGCACCGGCGTCATACAAATCCTGCCAGCGCTTCGCCGCTTGCTCCATTTCGGATTCGAACAGCCTTGCCTGGTCGGGTTTGTTCATGGTATTTCCTTTTCGCGCATGGCACGTGCCTGTGCGGCAAGCGTGCGGATTTCCTCGGCGATTTCTTCGAGCGCAGTACCCGGATGAAACACGCGCGCCACTCCGGCTTCGAGCAGCAGCTTCTCATCGCGCGCGGGCACGATGCCGCCGACGATGACCTGCACGTCGTTGCAGCCTGCCTCTCGCAGCGCGGTCATCAATCGCGGCACCAGCAGATGATCGGTCGCCAACGAGGATATTCCGATCACTTCGGCATCCTCCTCGATCGCCAGTTTTACGACGGTTGCCACCTCCTGCCACGGCGGCGTGTAGATGACTTCCATGCCGGCGTCTCGCAAAAAGGCGGCGACGATTCTGCTGCCGCGATCGTGGCCATCGAACCCGATCTTGGTCACGATGACTTTAGGAGGATGCTCCACCATGTCGATCGTCACGCGCGAGGCGGAATGACGGCCAGCAGCTTTTCCAGCGCGGCGGGCTCAACCGGCTTGACCAGATGAAAATCGAAACCCGCTTCCTGCGACAAACGCCGGTCTGCATCCTGGCTGCGCCCCGTCAGTGCAATCAGCACGAGCTGCGCACCCCACGGCTCTGCACGAATGCGGCGTGCGGCATCGAAGCCATTGAGCTTGGGCATGCCGATGTCCAGCAGCACGATTTCCGGCGCAAACGCCGCACCGACGTCGAGCGCGGCAAGCCCGTCGGGGGCGGTACGCGCTTCATTGCCCATCATGTTCAGCAGCATCGCCAAGCTTGCTGCGGCGTCTTCGTTGTCGTCGGCGATCAGGATGCGGCGCCCGGGGCCGTTGGACGCCGGCGCGTTGTTGCTGATTCGCTCCAAGTCGTTTGCGAACGACAGCGCCACCGGCAGCGTCACGATGAATTCGCTGCCCTTGCCCAGTCCGGCGCTCTTTGCTTCGACCGTGCCGCCGTGCATGTCGATCAGCCGGCGCACCACCGTGAGTCCGATCCCGAGCCCGGTTTGCGAGGTTTCGAGCGAACGGTCCACTTGCGTGAACATTTCAAATACGTCTGCCAGCATTTCGGGTGAGATGCCGACACCGGAATCCCTGACTGTAATGACCGCACTGCCGCCCACACGGCGCGCATCCAACTCGATGTTGCCGCCCTGTGGCGTGTACTTGGCGGCATTGATCAGCAAGTTGCACAGCGCCTGCGACAGGCGCGCGGCGTCGGCGTCGAGGTAGATCGGTGCGGGCGGCAGCGATACCTGCAAATGATGTTGCTGCTGCTCGATCGATGGCGCACATGTTTCCAGCGCGTGGTGAACGATGTCGGCAAGATTCGCGCGTTCAATCCGCAGCGCGAACGTGCCACGGCTGATGCGGTTCACGTCGAGCAGGTCATCGACCAGTCGAATGATCTGCGTCAGTTGCCGCTCCATCATCGCGCGCG
>JBGSWX010000170.1:0-17946 GCA_041751695.1 Burkholderiaceae bacterium
GCGTATCCGCGCGGAATCGCGTTCAGAAGTTTCTGCGTGTACTCGTTCTGTGGCGCGGCGTAAATCGCATCCGCATTGCCGCGTTCGACGATCGCACCCTGATTCATCACCAGCATGTCGTCAGCCATGTACTTGACGACCGCGAGGTCATGGCTGATGAAGATGTAGGTCATGCCGAACTCGTCCTGCAGGTCGAGCAGCAGATTGAGCACGGTCGCCTGCACCGACACATCGAGCGCGGACACCGACTCGTCGCAGATCAGCACATCGGGCTTCATCGACAGGCAGCGCGCAATCGCGATGCGCTGCCGCTGGCCGCCTGAAAACTCGTGCGGGTACTTGTGCACGCTGTCGTCGGCCAGCCCAACGCGCCGCGAAAGCGCCACCGCCAGAGAAAAGCGCTCCTGATCGCTCGCGCCGATGCCGTGAATCTTCATCGGCTCGGTCAGTATCTGGCCGACGGTAAAGCGCGGATTCAAGCTCGCGTACGGATTCTGAAAGATGATCTGGATCTTGCGCCGGTACTCCATCATCTGGCGATCAGACAGCGTCAACAGATCGACACCGTTGTAGAACACCTGGCCCTTGGTCGCCGGCGTCAGCCGCATCAGCATCATGCCGACAGTCGTCTTGCCCGAGCCGGATTCGCCGACCACGCCGAGCGTGCGGCCGGGGTACAAATTGAAGCTCGCTTCCTTCACCGCTTCGATCGTCTTGTGCTCGAACAACCCGGTCTTCAGGCGATACTCCTTGCGCAATCCCTTCGCTTCGACCAGCGGCGTTCCTTCCTGCGGACGCGATTGGCGCGACTGCAGGACGATCTGCGCTGCATCCTGGTTGCGCATGAAGTCGTCGATGACCGGCAATCGTCTCGGCTTGACGTCGAGCCGCGGGCGGCACATCAGCAGCGCCTTCGTGTAGGCATCCTGCGGCGCACCGAAAATTTGCGTGACCGGGCCCGACTCGCGCACCGTGCCTTCGCGCATCACCACGACGTGATCAGCAATCTCGCCGACCAGTCCGAGATCGTGGCTGATGAACAGCACGCTCATCCGGTGCTTTGTCTGCAGCCCGGCGATCAACTCCAGGATCTGCCGCTGCACGGTGACATCGAGCGCTGTAGTCGGCTCGTCGGCGATCAGCAGCTTCGGCTCGCACGCGATCGCCATCGCGATCATCACGCGCTGCTGCTGGCCGCCCGACAGCTCGTGTGGATAGGCGTCGACCCGCGCCTTCGGCTCTGGAATGCCGACTTCGTTCAGCAACTGGATGATGCGGTCATTCAGTGCGCGTCCGCCTAAATCGGTGTGCAGCTTCAACACTTCAGCGATCTGCCAGCCGACGGTGAACACCGGATTCAGCGACGTCATCGGCTCCTGAAACACCACCGAGATATCGTTGCCGCGAATCGCGCGCAGCTCGCTGTCTGACGCGGTCAAAACGTTGCGTCCGTCGAACTCGATCCGGCTCGTCGGGCCGACGATTGCGTTCTCCGGCAGCAGTTGCACGATCGCCATCGCAGAGACGCTCTTGCCCGACCCCGATTCGCCTACCAACGCGACGGTGGAATTCTCGGGAACGTCGAAGCTGATGCCGCGTACTGCTTCGGCGATCTTGTGCTTGCCGAGGCGGAATGAAACGTGCAGGTCGCGGACCGAGACGAGATTGCTCATCGCAATTTCGGATCGAGCGCATCGCGCAGTGCGTCGGTGAAGAGTGAGAACGCGGTCACGAACGTCGCCATGAAAATTGTCGCGGCGGCCAGTTGCCACCAGTGGCCGAGCACCAACTCGGCTTGCGCTTCGGACAGCATCGTGCCCCACGAGACCTGATCGACCGGCACGCCGAGACCGAGGAACGACAGAATGACTTCGGCCTTGATAAAGCCGACCACATAGAGCGACATTCGCACCAGCACGACGTGACTGACGTTCGGCAAAATATGCACGAACATGCGCGACAAGTGGCTCGTGCCGATCGCTTCCGCGGCGCGCACGTACTCGCGGTTGTGGTGCTTGATGTATTCGGCGCGCACCAGCCGGTACATCCCCGTCCATCCGACGAGTCCGAGAATCAATATCACCGTGCTTATGCCGCGTCCAAGTACGGCAGCGAACGCGAAGATCAGCAAAATGTCCGGGATCGACGTAAAGACGTTGTAGACCCACTCGAGAAAGTCGCCGACCTTGCCGCCGATGTAGCCCGAGAGTGCGCCCAAGATCGTGCCGATCACGGTCGCCAGTAGCGCTGCGAACAGGCCGACGAAGATCGATACCTCGGCGCCCTTGATCGCTTTGTCCAGCACGCTGCGCCCGAGGCGGTCGGCGCCGAAAGTCAGCGTGTCCGCGCGCGGCGGATCGGCAATCTGAATTTTCGCGGCGCGCGCCTTCCATTCCTCGTACTTGGGCGCCAGCGGATCGATGTCGGTCAGATCGACCGGCTTCGCATCTTTCGCAACTACGTTAGCCAGCGGATCGGTGCCGGTCTGCACCGCTTGAGGCCCCATAAAGGTGGGCGGGGCATCGGGCACCGCCACTTCGCGCTGCCAGTCGCCAGCGACGATGCCGACGAACGACAGCAACACAAGCAGCGCGAACGCCGCGACGATTATCAGACACACAACGCCGACCCGATCGTTTTTCAGCCGCCGCCAAGCGGTGACCCAGACGCCACGCGAGCGCGTCGGCTCCGGCGGGACGCGAATCGATTCGATCGTTGCGGCGGGAATCATTTGAGTACGACCCGCGGGTCCACAACCTTATAGAGAATGTCCGCCACCAGATTGATCAGCATCGTCAGCACTGCGAGATAAATCGTCACCGCCTGAATCACCGGGTAGTCGCTGCGGTTGACCGCGAGCAGAATTTCGCGTCCCAATCCAGGGATCGAAAAAAACACCTCAATCAGGAACGAACCGATGAACACCCCGGGGAGCTGAAGGGCCACGTTGGTCAACACCGGAATCATCGCGTTGCGCAGCACGTGCGTGAACAGCACGCGGTTCTCGCTGACACCCTTGGCGCGCGCGGTGCGAACGTAGTCCTGATTGATCTCGTCGAGAAAGAACGTGCGGTACAGCCGCGTCTGCGGCGCCAGCGAAACGAACACCGCGAGGCTGACGGGAAGCACCGCGTAGTAGGTCAGATTGGTGAAGAAACTATCGCTCCACCCCTGCACCGGGAACCAACCAAGGTAAAACCCGAACAGCCACTGGCCGACGATGATGTAAACGAGGAACGAGATCGACAACATCACGGTCGTAATCACCATGATTGCGCGATCCGTAACTGAACCGCGCACGTATGCCACTGCCATTGCGGCAATGATGCCGAGCACGGTGTCGAGGATCAGAATCGGAATCATCACCGTCAGCGTGGCCGGCAGCCGAGTGCTAAAGATATTGCTGATCGCCTCGCCGGTCGCCCAGCTGTTGCCCCAGTTGAAGGTGAAGATCGACTTGACGAATATCCACAGCTGCACGTACCAGGGATCGTTTAAGCCAAGCTGCTGCCGGATCGCGTCGATCTGCTCCGGCGTCGCAAGCAGGCCGCCCAGGATCTCGGCCGGGTCGCCGCCGAAGAACTTGAATAGGAAGAAAACAAAGAGAATGACCCCGGCCAGCGTCGGGACCATTTGCCAGAGCCTGCGTAAAATGTATGCGGACAAGCGAAGCTTCCGGCTTGAGCGTGAAAGCGCGGATTATGCCGCTGCCCGCCTTTCGCACAAGCCGGCTTGATTCGGAGGGTCTATGACCAGCAGGCGCGAATTCACGAAAGCGCTCGCCGCGGTGCCGGCGGCAGCGTCGCTCCCCGCTTATGCACAGCCGGCCAACGGAAACGGCAACCTCAAGGTTCTGCGCTACGCGTTTCGCGTTGCGGAGACAGGATTCGATCCGGCGCAGGTCAACGACTTGTACTCATCGAGCATCATCGGCAACATCTTCGACGCGCCTCTGTCGTACGACTTCCTTGCACGCCCCGCCAAGATCGTGCTCGGAACTGCTGAATCGATGCCCGAAGTATCGAGCGACTTCACGGAACTCACGGTTCGCATTCGACCCGGCATCTACTTCCAAGACCATCCAGCATTCAAAGGGCAGAAGCGCGAGCTCGTCGCGCAAGACTACGTCTATTCGATAAAGCGCTTTTATCACCCCAAGTTTAAGAGCCAGAACGTGACGCTGCTGGAAAACTCGAAGCTCCTCGGCATGTCCGAGATTCGCGCCGCGGCGCTGAAGGGCGCGAAGTTTGACTATGACCGCGAGGTCGAAGGCGTACGGGCGTTGGATCGTTACACGTTTCGCATAAAGCTCGGCGAACCCGGTCCGCGCTTTCACTACTACCTTGCGAACAGTTCGTTCCTCGGTGCGGTGGCGCGCGAAGTCGACGAGATGTACGACGAGAAGGGAATGATGGCGAACCCGGTCGGCACAGGCCCGTATCGGCTGGTCGACTGGCGACGGTCTTCGCGCATCGTGCTCGAGAAGAATCCGACTTATCGCGACGACGTTTATAACGAGCAACCGAGCGACGAGCGCGGCATGCAGGCCGCGACGCGGATGAAGGGCCGCAAGCTGCCGCTGATCGATCGGATCGAGGTGTACATCGTCGAAGAGAATCAGCCGCGCTGGCTTGCGTTCCTGAACGGCGAACACGATCTGGTCGACGAGATTCCGTACGACCTAGCAAATTTGATTGTGCCGAACGGCAAGCTCGCCCCAAATCTCGTCAAGCGCGGCATCCAGATGGACCGCGACTACCGAGCCAGCGTCGACATGGCGCTGTTCAATATGGAGCATCCATTGGTGGGTGGCTACACCGCGGACAAAGTTGCTCTGCGCCGTGCGGTCGGGCTTGCTTATGAGATGCCCAACGAAATACGCCTCGTGCGAAAGAATCAGTCGATTCCCTCGCAGTCACCCGTGTCACCGCTGACGTCCGGCTACGACCCCGCCTTCAAGAGTGAGATGGGGGACTACAACCCAGCGCGCGCCAAGGCTTTGCTTGACTCGTTTGGGTACGTCGACAGGGACGGCGACGGCTGGCGCGACATGCCGGACGGAAAACCGCTCTTGCTTGAAATGGCGACGCAGCCCGACCCTTTCACGCGTGCGCTCGACGAGATCTGGCGCAAGAGCATGACAGCGGTGAATATCAACATGACGTTCAAGCCGGCGAAGTGGCCGGAGAATCTGAAAAACTCCCGCGCCGGCAAGCTGATGATGTGGCGCGTGGGCTGGGTCGCCGCGCAACCCGACGGCGACGTGTTTCTCGCACTCGGCAACAGCACGAACATCGGACAGGCGAACCATTCGCGCTTTAACCTCCCTGCATACAACAAGCTTTTTACGCTGCAGAGGACGCTGCCCGACGGGCCCGAGCGCGACGCGCTGTTTGTCGAAGCAAAGAAGTTGTTCGTCGCCTACATGCCATACAAGTTTGTCGGACATCGCATCGAAACCGCGGTGTTTCATCCGTGGGTGATCGGCTATCGCCGGCATTCGTTTCTGCGTGCGATGTGGAAGTACATCGACATCGACAACGGCGCTAAGGCCGATCGCGGCGCATGACTTTAATTAGCCGGCGCGATGTATTGAAGGCCGCCGGTGCACTGCCGTTAGCCGGGACTGCTTCCGCCCAAACCCTTAATCAGAACGGCAAGAAAGTTTTACGGTATGCATTTGAAGTGTCGGAGACTGGGTTCGATCCCGTCGCCATTGGCGATCTCTATTCGCGCATCGTCACTTCGCACATCTTCGAAGGGCTTTATCGCTACGACTATCTGGCACGCCCGTTCAAGATTAGGCCATGTACTGCAGACGGAATGCCCGATGTTTCAGAGGACTTTCGTACATACACGGTTCGGATAAAGCCGGGCATCTATTTTCAGGACGACCCGATTTTCAAAGGAAAGCCGCGCGAGCTGGTCGCTCAGGATTACGTCTACGCATACAAGCGCTTTTTTGATCCTCGAACGAAGTCGCCAGCGTACGCATCACTGGGCGAGTTGAAGATCCTTGGCATCGCCGAGCTGCGCGACGCCGCATTGAAAGGTAAGCAGTCTTTCGACTACGACGCGCCGGTCGAAGGCTTGCAGGCGCTCGACCGATGTACGCTGAGGTTCAGGTTCGCCGAACCAGAGCCTCGCTTCATTCAGGTAATGGTCGACAACAGTCTATGGGGTGCGGTAGCGCGTGAAGTCGTGGAGAGCTACGGCGACGCAATTCCCGCACATCCCGTCGGCACCGGCCCATTTCGTCTGACCGAATGGCGTCGCTCGTCATTGATCGTTCTTGAGCGCAATCCGACTTATCGCGAAGTTTTGTACGACGCCGAACCGAATGCCGATGACGCCGAAGGACAGGCTCTGCTGCAGAGGTTCAAAAACCGCAGGCTGCCGATGATCGACCGCGTCGAGATCTCCATCATCGAGGAAGTGCAGCCTCGGTGGCTGTCGTTTCTAAACAAGCAGTCTGATGTCGCTTGGCTCGTGCCGTTCGACTTCGTGAACATCGCCGCGCCGAACGGCAAGCTAGCTCCGTTTCTCGCGAAGCAAAACGTGCAGATGTACCGGACCATCGCGTCCGACATTCAATACACGTACTTCAACATGGACGATCCTGTCGTTGGCGGTTACTCGGACGCAAAGGTCGCGCTGCGACGCGCGATCGGGCTGGCGTACAACATCGATCAGGAAATTCGCCTTTACTGGCGCGGGCAGGCTATACCGGCGCAGTCGGCGGTGATGCCAAATCTCGATGGCTACGATGCCAGCTTCGTTTCAGATCAGGCGGCTTATGACCTGGCGCAGGCGCGATCACTGTTGGACACGTTCGGTTACGTCGATAAGGATGGGGACGGATGGCGCGAACAGCCTGACGGGTCGCCGCTGGTGCTGCAGTGGGCGACAACGCCGGATCAGCGCTCACGCCAGCGCGACGAGTTGCGCCGCAAAGATGTGACTGCACTCGGTATTCGGGTCAACTTCATTCCCGCCAAATGGCCCGAGAACTTGAAGAACGCGCGAGCCGGCAAGCTGATGGTGTGGAATCTAGGAAACACCGCTGCTTCTCCCGATGGCCAGCCTTCATTCGACCGGGGCTCAAGCTCTCATATTGGCGGCCAGAACCTGGCGCGCTTCAAAGAGCCGCGCTTCGACAAGATCTATCAGCAAATCCGCGTACTACCGCATGGGCCCGAGCGGGAGAAGCTGTTCTTCGAGGGCAAGAGGTTGCTCGCGGCATACGCGCCCTATCGGTACCAGGTTCATCGAATACTGACTGACCTAACGTGGCCGTGGGTGATCGGTTTCCGGCGCCCATCATTCTGGCGTGACTGGTGGCCATATATCGACATTGACACCGAGCGACAAGCAAAGGCGACCGCGTGAGCCGTCGAAATTTTTTGAAGATTGGCAGCGTGCTTGTCACGACTGCGGCACTTCCGGTAGCTGTAGCTCAAGCGCCATCAGATAACGGCAGCCGCACCAAAGTACTGCGCTACGCATTTCGCATCGCCGAAACAGGATTCGATCCCGCGCAGATCAACGACATTTATTCGCGCGCCGTCACCGGACATATCTTCGACGGCCTGTATCGCTACGACCCGCTGGCGCGACCGTTCAAGATCGAACCTAACGTTGCCGACGGCATGCCCGATGTGTCGGCCGACTTCCGGACCTGGACGGTCAAAATCCGACCAGGCATTTACTTTGACAACGATCCGGCTTTCAAAGGTGCGAAGCGCGAGCTGGTCGCCGCCGACTTTGTCTATGCAATGAAGAGGATCTTTGATCCGCGCTGGAAGTCACCGGTCTTTGCCTCGCTTGGCGAACAGGAAATTCTAGGAATGGCCGCCCTGCGAGAAGCGGCTCTAAAGAGCAAACAGGCGTTCGACTACGACACTATGGTCGAAGGCATGCGCGCGCTTGATCGATACACGGTGCAGTTTAAGTTTGCCGAACCGCGGCCCCGTTTTTTGCAAACGATTACCAGCGGTGATTTGTACGGCGCTGTAGCGCGGGAAGTTGTTGACGCTTACGGCGATCAGATAATGGCGCATCCGGTCGGAACGGGTCCGTTTCGGCTCGCCGATTGGCGCCGCTCGTCGCGAATTGTTCTTGAGCGCAATCCCAACTACCGTGAGCATCTGTACGACGCTGATCCAAACCCGGATGACGCCGAGGGCCAGGCGCTATTGACGCGTTTCCGCGGCCGCAAGTTGCCGATGATCGACCGCGTTGAGATTTCGATCATCGAAGAGCAACAGCCGCGCTGGTTGTCGTTCTTGAACAGACAGCAGGATTTAATCGAGAGGTTTCCTGAAGAGTTCGTGCAGATTGCTACACCCAATGGGAAGCTTGCGCCCAATCTCGCTCGGCAAAGCATTCAATTGCATCGCACGCTGGCGTCGGATGTCACCGTATGGGTTTACAACATGGAAAGTCCGGTGATCGGCGGCTATGAGCCGCAACAGGTAGCTCTTCGGCGAGCAATGAACCTGGCCTCAAACACGCAGAGAGAAATCCGGCTTGTTCGCAAGGGGCAGGGCATCCCGGCGCAGTCATCGATCATGCCGCATACCGAGCAATACGACCCTCGATATGTCAGCGAGAACTCTGAGTACAACCTGCCGAAAGCGAAAGCGCTGCTGGAGTTGTACGGCTTTGTCGATCGCGACGGTGACGGTTGGCGGGAAAAGCCGGACGGCACGTCGCTCCTTTTAGAGGTTGCGACGCAGCCCGATCAGACATCTCGCCAGCTCGACGAATTGATGCGAAAGGACTTTTCGGAAGTCGGGCTCCGCGTCGACTTCAAGACGGCCAAGTGGCCAGAGAACCTGAAGAATGTCAGAGCCGGGAAACTGATGATCTGGCGCCTCGGCAATACATCGGCGGCGCCGGACGCGGCTTATTCGCTCGACCGCGGGTTTTCCGGTCACATTGGCGGTCAGAACATGGCGCGTTTCAACAACAAGGAATTTGACTCCTTGCACAAGAAACTCAAAGTCATTCCGGACGGCCCCGAACGGCTTGCGCTGTTCGAATCTGCAAAGAACATTCTTGCCGTGTATGCGCCGTACAAGTACGGCATACACCGCATCCTTACCGACCTCTCGTGGCCTTGGTTGACTGGCTACCGTCGCACTCCGTACAACTCTGACTGGTGGCAATACGTCGACGTTGACGCCGCCGAGCAAGCCAAGGCGATTCAGTGAGCCGGCGCACGTTTTTGCGGCGGGGTAGTTCCCTAGCAGCGCTGGTCGCCCTTCCCCTGCCCTCCTCATCGCGCGCTCCGTCGCGAAAAGTGTTTCGTTATGCGTTTCGCTCGGCAGAGACCGGTTTCGATCCGGCGCAGATAAGCGATCTGTATTCGCGAACTATCACGTCTCACCTCTTTGACTCGCTTTACTCCTACGACTATCTCGCTCGACCGGCGCGGCTCAAGTTTCTCGCGGCTGCCGCCTTGCCGGAGATTTCTGCCGACTTCCGCACTTTCATCTTCCGCTTGCGTAGCGGCATTTACTTTCACGATCATGCTGCGTTCAAAGGCGTCAAGCGTGAGCTAGTCGCCGATGACTTTGTCTATTCGCTGAAGCGATTCTTTGATCCGCGTTGGAAAAGTCCGATCGCAACGCTTCAGGAATTCAAAATCCTCGGGCTCAATGAGCTGCGACAGCAAGCTTTGAGCGAAAAAGCACCGTTTAACTACGACCTCCCAATCGATGGCTTGCAAGCTTTGGATCGTTACACGCTGCGGATTCGCTTGGCGGAGAGCGCTCCCCACTTCGTAGAAGTTCTAGCCGCGCCGGATCTGTATGGCGCCGTGGCGCGAGAAGTCGTGGAGGCATACGCCGATACGATCATGGCTCATCCAGTGGGCACGGGGCCTTTTCGGCTCGTTGACTGGCGGCGTTCATCGCGCATTGTTCTAGAACGAAATGAAAGTTATCGGGAAGAGATTTTCGACGGTTCCGCAGCCACCGACGACAGCAATATGCAGAAGGTGGCTTCGTTTCTCCACGGAAAGAAGCTACCTCTGGTCGATCGCGTCGAGGTCCACATCATTGAAGAGGGACAACCACGCTGGCTCGCGTTCCTAAACGCTGAGCACGATCTTCTCGATCGTTTGCCGGACAACTTCGTCAACGTAGCGGTGCCGGGAGGGCAAGTGGCGCCTAGCTTGAAGCGCCGCGGGATCGGCATGTCGCGCATGCTCAACGCCGACGTCACATACACCGTCTTCAACATGAAACATCCGGTGATCGGCGGCTATACGCCAGAAAAGGTTGCGCTGCGGCGCGCAATCTCGCTGGCGCTCAATATTCAGGAAGAGATTCGTATCCCGCGCCGTCGGCAAGCGCTGCAGGCGCAAGCTCCTCTAAACCCACACACCTACGGATACGACCCAGACTTCAGGACTGAAATGGGTTCGCATGACCTGCCGCGCGCGAAAGCACTGCTCGACATGTATGGCTACGTCGATCGTGATGGGGACGGCTGGCGTGAGCAGCCCGACGGCAGCGCTCTGATAATTGAGCAGTTATCGCCTCCCGATGACACCAACCGGCAGCTCGACGAAATTGTTAAACGTAACTTCGACAAGCTTGGTGTGCGCCTTGACTTCAAGTACGGCAAATGGCCTGAGCTCTTGAAATCAGCACGCGCAGCCAAATTCATGTTGTGGGGACTCGGATCAAGTGCGACGGGTTTTGACTCCCGACCTGCATTGCAGCGCGGTTACGGACCCGCCGCAGGTGGGCAGAATCTTTCGCACTTCGATCATCCTGACTTCAATCGTCTTTACGACAAAATTCGAGTTACCCCCAATGGGCCGGAGCGCCTAGCATTGATCAGAGAGGCGATCCGCATCTGGGTGGCGTACGTCCCCTACAAAGTGCACGTCCATCGAATCCTTACAGACCTGTGGCATCCATGGGTGACCAATTATGTGCGTCATCCTTTCCAGTACCGTTTCTGGGAACACATTGACATTGACGCGGCCGCACAAGCAAACGACGGCTGACGTCCGGATTCTTCCAGCCTGATGCGCCGGCGTCGCTTTCTTGCCGCAAGCGCTTCTTCCGTCCTTGTTGCGCCCACTGCGACGACCGCCGCAGGTCCTGCGGGGACCAAGACCCTTCGCGTCTGCTTCCTAACTGCCGAAACTGGGTTCGATCCGGCCCAGACCCAGGACTACTACTCCAACACAATCATCAGTCACATCTTCGATGCGCCGCTGCGTTACGACTTTCTGGCGCGACCGGTTAAGTTGGTTCCGAACACCGCGGCGTCGATGCCCGAGGTTTCCGAAGATTTTCGTATCTTCACGGTCCACCTCACGCCGGGCATCTTTTTTCAGGACGACCCCGCGTTCGGCGGCAAGCAACGCGAACTGATTGCTGCCGACTACGTGTACTCGATCAAGCGCGTGTTTGACCCGCGCTGGAAAAGTCAGGTTCTGTTCATCCTTGAAGCGGCCAAAATTTCCGGCATCGATCGCCTGCGGCAGCGCGCACTGAAAGACAAGAAGCCGTTCGATTATGCGCAGGAAATCGAAGGCTTGCGCGTGCTCGATCGCTACACGTTTCAGATTCGCCTCGAGCAGCCCAACCCGCGCTTTGCGTACACGCTGTCGCTCGCCAATCCGGTCGGCGCCGTTGCGCGCGAGGTGGTGGAGGCGTATGGCGAACAGATCATGGCGCACCCGGTGGGTACCGGCCCGTTTCGCCTCGCACAGTGGAAGCGCACGTCGCGCATCGTGCTCGAGCGCAATCCTACCTACCGCCAGGAGGTCTACGACTTTGCCTCGCCCGGCAACGCGCCCGCGCTCGCGCGTGATGTGGAGCGTTTACGTGGTCGTCGCGTGCCGCTCGTCGATCGAGTTGAGGTCACGATCATCGAGGAGGCACAGCCTCGCTGGCTCTCGTTCGACCAGGGCGCACTCGATCACCTGCTGGTGCCGATCGAATACGGAACGCTGGTAGCGCCGAACGGAAAGCTAGCGCCAAACCTCGCACGGCGCGGCGTGCGGCTCGATGTCACGCCAATGGCCGACCTTGCGATGACCTACTTCAACATGGAACATGCAGTGGTCGGCGGCTATACCCCGGAGAAAGTCGCGCTACGACGCGCCATCAGTCTGGGTTTCGATGCAACTGACTTCATCAAGCAGGTTTACAGGGGCAATGCAGTGCCGGCTCAATCGCCGATCGTGCCGGGTACGTTTGGCTACGACCCGCTGTGGCGCACCGGGATGTCGGAGTACAACCCGGCCAAAGCGAAAGCGCTGCTCGACACCTACGGTTACGTCGATCGTAACGGCGACGGCTGGCGCGAGCAGCCCGACGGATCAGCGTTGGTGATCGAGAAAGCGTCGGCGACTTCGGAGATCGAGCGGCGCGTATGCGAGCAATGGCGGCGCTACATGACCGCGATCGGGCTGAAGATGGAGTTTCGCTTCGCGCAGTGGCCCGAGCTGGTAAAGCAGTCGCTGGCGGGCACCTTGATGATGTGGAATTTCGCCTGGCAGGCTCCCGAACCTGACAGTGATTTGTTCTTCGCGCTCGCATACGGGCCGAACAAAGCCTCGGCCAACGATGCACGCTTCGAACTCAAGGCGTACGACGCCCTTTACGAGCGGCAACGTGTACTGCCAGATGGTCAGGAGCGATTGGCGGCCATGCACGAGGCAACGCGCTTGCTGGTGGCCTATATGCCGTACAAGTTTCACCTCCATAGAATTCAGCAGGATCTCGCGCAGCCGTGGCTGATCGGCTATCGAAGGCATCCGTTCACGACGCGCCAGTGGGCATATCTCGATGTTGATACTGACGCTCAGGAGCGTCCGCAAGCCTGACGATGCTCGGCCGAGTTCTTCGCATCTCATCGTTGCTGACTATCGCTCTCGCCACCCTGCTTGCGGTGTGGTTCGTCGATCTTGGCCTGTCGCCGTGGATCGCAATCGCGATCGGGTTGCTGCTTCCGTTTGTCATTCATGCTCTTCCGCTCGGTGTCGAGTTCATCACCGGCGCGCTGATCGATCGCCGGCCCCTTGCGCGTCTTGGAGCAATCGATGCGTTGCGCTTGTGGCTGGTCGAATCGTGGCGATCGTTCGTCGTGTTCAATATCGATCAGCCGTGGCGTGCGAATTTTCCGGAGCGGCCGATCGTCAACGATGCTGCGCGGCAGGCGGTGTTGCTGGTTCATGGCTACATGTGCAACCGCGCCTCCTGGAGGCGTTGGGTTCGCGAGGGGATGCCCGCCGATTGGAACGTTGCCACGATCAATCTCGAGCCCGTGTATGCGCCCGTCGAGGAATACGCGGAGGCACTGCACCGCGCGGTAGAAAGATTACGCGCGGACAGCGGCGCCGAGCGCGTCACACTGGTTTGCCACAGCATGGGCGGCCTGGCGGCTCGCGCGTATTTGCGCGCGAAGGGGCACGATGCGGTCGCGCGCGTGATCACCATCTGTACCCCACATCACGGCACCGTCTTCGCGCGCTTTGCGCATGGCGAAAATACGCGCCAGATGCGGCGCGCGTGCGACTACGTGCGGCGCCTGGCCGAAAGCGACGAACCGGTCGAGTTCATTTGCTTTGCCACCCAGCACGACAATCTGGTCGTGCCGCGCGATTCACAAGTGCTTTCCTGCGCCGAGGCGGTGTGGTTCGAGAAGATCGGGCACCTGGCTATGGCTGCGAGCGATGAGGTGCTGGCGAAGTTAGTCGAAGTAGTGGAACGGCCGCTCCCTGTCGTCATTCCCGCGCAAGCGGAGATCCAAGCGGCATCGGCATAGCTAGAAGTGAATCCCTCGCATCAGATTCGCGTAAGCGATCTGATCGGCGGTGGCCTTGGTCTTCTCGCCTTCCTTCGCACCCTTCGAAGCATCCGAATCCGGAAACATTCTGAACGTCGTGTTCATCACGATCTGTGCGACGCGCGGCGCGATTGCGTGCAGCACCTGTCCAAAAACGCCGAGCCGTGTCGCGATCCGCACCGGCTTGTAAACGATCGCTTGCACGATCAGATCGCCCGCCTCTTCCGGCGACAATGTCGGCACGTTCTGATAGATCTTGGTCGGCGCGATCATCGGCGTGCGCACCAACGGCATGTTGATCGTGGTGAACGTCACGCCGACGTCGAGGTATTCGGACGCCGCGCAGCGCGTCCACGCATCGAGTGCCGCCTTCGACGCGACGTAGGCCGAAAAGCGCGGCGCGTTGGTCAGCACGCCGATCGACGAGATGTTGACCACGTGGCCTTTGCGCTTGGCCGCCATGCCCGGCAGCAAACCCATCGTCACGCGCAGACAGCCGAAATAATTCAACTGCATCGTGCGCTCGAAGTCGTGGAAGCGCTCCTTGCTCGATTCGATGCCGCGCCGGATCGAGCGGCCGGCGTTGTTGATCAGCACGTCGACGCCGCCGTAGTTTTCGATCAGCCACGCAACCATCTTGTCGCAGCTTTCGAGGCTGGCGAGATCGGCCGAGTAGGTGACGACCTGCCCGCCCTTGGTGGCGTCACCGTTCTTGGCTTTCAACGCAATGTCGATTTCTTTGCTTGCAGCATCGAGCTTCTCCTGCTCGCGCCCGACGATCACAGTGATCGCGCCAGCTTGCGCGAGCTTGTGTGCCGCTGCGAGCCCGATGCCCGACGAGCCGCCGGTGACCAGCACCACCCTTCCCTGCACCTGACCCTTCAATGTGCGATCGATAAACAGATCGGGATCGAGATGGCGCTCCCAGTAGTCCCACAGCCGGTACGCATAGTCTTCGAGCCGCGGCACGCTGATGCCGCTGCCCTTTAACGCCGCAGTGGTCTCGCGCGCATCGAAGCGCGTCGGATAGTTGACGAAGGTGATGATGTCGTCGGGAAGTCCGAGGTCTTTCATCACCGCGTTGCGGATGCGGCGCACCGGTGTCAGCGCGAGCAATCCTTTCTTGACGCTGCTGGGCACGAAACCCAGCAACGCTGCGTTGACGCGGAGCGAAAACTTCGGTGCATGCGCAGCGCGCGCAAAGATGTTCAGAACGTCGCCCACCCGGTACGGCGTCGGGTCGACCAGATGAAACGCCTGGCCGTCGAGACCCTTCTTGTGAGCGATGTGGTCGATCGCATCGACGACGAAATCCACCGGCACGATATTGATGCGCCCGCCCTCCAGCCCCACCATCGGCATCCACGGCGGCAGCAGCTCGCGCATCTTCTGGATCAGCTTGAAGAAGTAATACGGGCCGTCGATCTTGTCCATCTCGCCGGTCGCGCTGTCGCCGACCACCAACCCGGGGCGGTATACGCGCCACGGCATCTTCGTCTCGGTGCGCGCGATTTTTTCCGACTCGTGCTTGGTGGCGAAGTACGGGTGATCGAGACCTTCGGCCTCGTCGAACATGTCTTCGCGGAACACGCCTTCGTACATGCCGGCGGCGGCGATCGATGACACGTGCTGGAAAAGGCCGCCCCCGATTTCATTGGCCAGTGCCACGGCGTTCTTCGTGCCTTCGACGTTGATGGCAATCTGCTGTTCGGCGTCTGCCTTCAGGTCGTACACCGCGGCCAGGTGAAAGAAGTGTTCGACCTTGCCGGTGAGTTTTTTTAGATCAGCCTTCGAGACCCCGAGCAGCGGCTTGACCAGGTCACCGGCTATCGGCACCGCACGCGCCTCGTCGGCGTCCCAGTACTCGAGCAGCTCGGGCACCTTGTCGCGGCTTTCCTGCCGGATTAGAAAGTAAACGACGACGTTGCGCCGTGCGAGCAGTTTCTTGACGAGGCGCTTGCCGATAAAGCCGGTCGCGCCGGTGACGAAGTAAGTCATCGGGTGTCTCCCCAAAGCTGTTTGTTCTAAATGTCGGAGGCAGTTTAGCGCCGCACTTAGAGCCTCTGTTCTATACCGATCGTTGTTCTGAGATGCAGCTCGCTTCTACACTCGCGCATCAACTTTCGACAAAACGGAGCGGCGAATGGTCAAGAAACTGAAAGCGATGGCAAACAAATCACGCGGAGACAGCCAACTTTCCGGTGCGATCAAGGAGTCCGCTCATGAAATCTGGCTGGCGGGACTTGGCGCGTTTGCAAAGGCGCAGGAAGAAGGCCAAAAAGTCTTCAAGGCGCTCGTGCGTGAAGGCAGCTCGATGCAGCAGCGCACGATGAAGGCGACTGAACAGAAGGTAGGCGACGTTACCGGCCGCGTAAACGAGGTGACGAGCAAGGTCACGCAGGTCGCTGCGGGGTTGCAAAAGCAGGCCACCGGCACGTGGGACAAGCTGGAAGGCGTGTTCGAAGCCCGCGTCGAGCGCGCACTGAATCGCCTGAGCGTTCCGACCAATCGAGAAATCAACGCGCTCGCCAAGAAAGTCGAAGAGTTGAGCCGCAACGTGGCGTCGGCGACGAGGGCGAAGCCGGCACAAGCCTCGGCCAAGCGCGCGAAGACAGCGAAGAAGGCTGCGAAAAAGGCTGGGGCCTGAGAGCGGCGTCGCGTAAGCGGCCGCCTCGCGCCCGCGTCGGTCTGGCCCTAGCGGGCGGCGGTCCGCTCGGCGCGATCTATGAGATCGGCGCACTTGCCGCATTGGACGAAGCGCTTGAGGGGCTCGACGTTAACAATGCCGACGTCTACGTAGGCGTCAGCGCCGGAAGCTTTATCGCGGCGGGACTGGTCAACGGATTCACGCCGCGCGCGATGTCGCGCTTGTTCATCGACGGCGACCGATCGAGCGCGCGATTCGATCCGTCGATGCTGCTGCGGCCCGCGTACCGGGAGTTCGCGCGGCGATTGGTTTCGGTGCCCGCCCTGCTCGCCGGCGCGGTGTGGACCTACGCGCGCGGGGCGAGCACGCTGATGAGCGCGTTCGAACGCCTGAAGCGCGCGATTCCCGCTGGAATGCTCAGCGGCCTCGAGGCTGAACAGTACTTGCAGCGCATTTTCTCCGAGCCCGGTCGAAGCAACGATTTCCGCCACCTTCCCCGCAAGCTCTACGTCGTTGCAACGGATCTCGATACAGGCGAGTCGGTGCCGTTCGGAGCCCCCGGGTTCGACCATGTGCCGGTCTCACGCGCGGTGCAAGCATCTGCTGCACTGCCTGGCTTGTTCGCGCCGGTTGAGATCGACGGCCGTCACTTCGTGGACGGCGCGCTGCGCAAGACGCTGCACGCGTCGATCGCGCTCGAACACGGCGTTGACCTGATGATCTGCATCAACCCGCTCGTGCCGTTCGACGCCACGCATGATCGCAGACATCGGCTGGACCGGCTCGCCGACGGCGGATTGCCGGTTGTGCTTGCGCAAACCTTCCGCTCGTTCATTCATTCGAGGTTGGACGCAGGATTGGAGCGCTACAAGACAGCGTACCCGGAGACCGACCTCGTGCTGTTCGAGCCCGATCGGGCCGACGCCGACATCTTCTTCAGCAATCTGTTCTCATACTCGAACCGTCAGCGCCTTGCCGAACATGCGTATCAAAAGACGCGCGCCGACCTGTGGCGGCGGCGGCATGAGCTCGATCCAATGCTGAAGCGGCACGGCGTCCAGATACGCACGGATATATTGCGCGATAGTTCGCTGACGTTGGTGAAGAAGATGAAAGAAAATCACATCAATCGCAAACGTAACGACACAGCGGCGGCCATGCAGTCACTGGCGCACACATTAGAAGACCTCGAGCGGTGGATGGCAGCGCGCCAGCGTTTGGCGTAGCTGCGCTGCCTGAGTCGTCGGTCGCTTCGCGACTGCTCTGCGGTACTCGCGCCAGCGGCGGGCCTGCAAACTCGCTGGCGCTCAGACAGGCAGGCCCTTAAGGACCCGCTGGCGCTCCGCTCCTCGACGACGACTCCAAAGGCAGCGCATCTACGCCAAACGCTTGCGCGTTGGAATGTTCTCTTTTGTTGGTAAAAAGAAAAAACACCTCGTGCGGGGCAATGTCGCCACAGCAGCGGCTGGCGCAGATGCGCC
>JBGSWX010000171.1:0-8206 GCA_041751695.1 Burkholderiaceae bacterium
TCATCGTCGTACAGCGCGACCAGCTCGTCGGGGATGTGCGAGAAATCGGTACCCCTTAGATAGTCACGCATCGTGGTGCCCGTGCACTGCTCGTCCATTTTCGGGGCACCGCGCTTCGCTGCAACATCGTCGATGTTCACGAGCCTGAAGTCGATGCTAAAGCGCGTTTTGCCGGACGTATTCGGGACGCTCGAATGCATCTGTGCGGCCGAGAACATGATGATCCCGCCCGCCGGGCAGACCACGCGTATCTGGGGATCGATCTCGACCGCCTCAGTCGCCCTAGGGAGGGGCCGCGGATCTTCCTTCGTCATCTTGGCCACACTCGGCCCGCGGAACTCCTTGTTCCACTGATAGTAGTTAAAGCTGCTCGAGCTGTTGCGGACGCTGCGGTTCCAGTACCGCGGGTGAAACGCCATCGCGTTGTCCGACTGGAAGTTGTAGATCGGGATCCACCAGTTGATCTGGCACGGCGGTGCCGAGTACCACGTGTCGCGATGCGGGTGCCACGCATAAGCAATGCCAGTCGTCAGATATCCGTCGCTGGTCGAGCTTCGCATCTTGGGCACTTCGAAGTACGTCCGCTCAAGGTCGCATCCCATCTCGGAGATGATCGCCTGCAGATGCCGTTTGGACTCGGGATGATGAATGAATTGCGGTTTGAGCTTTCCCAGCATCTCCGCGTACTGCTCGACGGGAATTTCAAGCTGCGCCTTCTCGGGCGGCAGCGGCGCGAAAGTCTCCGCGATCAGTTGGCGCGCAAATTCGACGAACGCGAGCGTACTTTTGCGCGGTGAGTAGACGAACAACTGACCGTCATACACCCGTTGCCTGCGTTCATCGTCCGAGATTAAAGGATCAATGTAAACCGTGTTATTCATGCTGGTCTCCGACGTTGAAATGTACACCCGCTACAGGACGGCGGGCTTTCTTGGTTCCTTCTTTGCCAGTACCGGTTCCAGCGCCGAGCGGATGCATTTTGCAACGGCTGCGTTTCCGAGAGCCGAATAGTGAGGATCGCCAGGGAGATAGACATCGTCGACAGTTCCTGCGTCAAGCAAGCACGGTGTCGTGTCGAGCACCTGCATGTTCAGTCCCTTCAAGCTCTGCTGCGATCTGGTTTCGGTTCCGCGCGCGCTCAACTCGAGCTCGGGCGCAAGAGGAAAGAAAACCAGCAGTGGCACCACATCGTTTTCCTCCGCTGTCCGCACGAACTGCTTCAGGATTTCGGCGTTGAGCCGCAGCCTCTCAGCTTCTCCGAAGCGCACCGGTGTTTCCGACCAACGCGGGAACTGCCGGGTAACCCATCGCTTCACATACGAAAGATCCCAAGCGCTGCTTTTCCAATCATCACTGCGATATCCCTGATCATGCTGCAAGTGAGGTAGGTCGGAGATCGAAGACATCGCAAACATTTTGTCGGGATGAATCGTCGGCAGATTCAGTGGGCGCAGGTCGCCCTGCTCCAACACAAACCGGGCCTTCGAGAAAGGAATGTTCCAGCTTTGCCAATTAATGAACGGATAGATGGTCATCGACCGGTAAAAGTCGTGCATTGGAAATCCAAGCACGACGACATCCGGCTTCCAGCCGAGCACTTCCTTGCGCAGTTTGAGATAGGACTGGTCCAATCCATAGCCAGGCACGCCGAAATTGAGAACCTCGACGTCAGGCCCTAGCGCTTCGTCGAGCAAGTGTCCGAACGATTCTTCGAATTTCACATACTCGGCGAAAGCAAACGAATCGCCAATGATCGCGATGCGAACCTTGTCGGTCGTGCGTGGAAGCGTCACGCCCGGAGTCGCGGCGCGCACGCCTTCGGCGCTCGAAAAATGGAAGCCGTCGCGGCTGGTACGGCTTGCGCCAAGTGTCCAACCCAGCGTCTCGTCATACACGAGGTACGCCCTTATCGTTCCCGCTCCTTTCGCAAGTTGCTGGCCGTAGTGCGCCACGGCTCGCTCCCAGCTTCGCGGCAACAACGCGCTGTCACCGAACATCGGCGCATCCGGGCTATCGTGCGTAATGAACCGAAGCGCCGCTTCGAACGGAATCAGAATCAACGCAAGCGAGATCACATTCATCGCCACCGTAAAACTGAAGCCGTGGGGTCCAGTGGCGGTGCGCTTTATGTACGCACGACCGATCAACGCGACTGCAACGAGAAGTAACGCAACACCTGCCAACAATGCGATCGATGCGCCTGACGGAAACCAGGCGTCGATCGGTCGATCGTCCAGTTTGTAAAGCGCAAGCGCAATCAGCACCAACGCAAACTCAGCCCCATACAACGAGCCGAGCAGGGTCAGATTGACAGACGAGTTGGTTGGCTGGGGCTTCATTTGAGCGTCAAAAAACCGGCGAAAGACTTGCGCGAAATCTAGCGTAGCAAGCCTGAGTATCGGCGGGTTGTCTGGATTTCCACTACAGGTCACCGTCGGTCGGCCGGAACGCTGCAGCACCCTACCTGTACACCGTCTGAGAACTCGCAACGCAAATAGCGCTTCAATCCTGATAGCGAGCGCTCGCCTGTTCCGGTACTCGCCAATATGCGTTAGGGTTCGCGGTTGCGGCGCAGCTGGCAGGCGCTATTGGCCATGACAGTGACGAAACAAACAACTCGCGTGAGGCACGCACCTTGACAGAATGCTTCGCCAACAAACGGGTGTTGGTTACGGGCGCAAGTGGGTTCATCGGCTCGCCTCTGTGCCAGCGACTGGTCGCGGATGGCGCTCTCGTGCACGCGGTCTACCGTAATGCTCGTGCCGATCGTCTGCCCGGGATCGAGTCGCACCAAGCGGATTTGAGCGACTACGAAGCGACGCGCCACGCGTTTGCTGCAGCGAAGCCGGATCTCGTGTTTCACCTCGCCGGTCACTCGAACGCCATGCCGCGCATCCAAGAGGTGCGACCTGCGCTCGCGAGCAACCTGGTGGCGACGGTGAACCTCTTAACCGCAGCCGTCGAGGTCGGCTGTGAACGGATCGTGGTGACCGGTTCGCATGACGAGCCCGATCCGAACGAAGCGAGTACCGATGCGTTCGTACCGTCTTCTCCTTATGCGGCATCGAAGCTGGCGGCCAACTTGTACGCGCGAATGTTTCATGCGCTGTGCCAGCTTCCAGTCAGCGTCGCGCGCATCTACATGGCATATGGCGCTGGGCGGACCAATGTGAACAAGCTGATTCCTTACGTGATTCTGTCGGTGCTGCGCGGACAGCCGCCGCGGCTGAGCAGCGGAACGCGTCCAATGGACTGGATTTACATCGACGATGTCATCGCGGGGTTGCTCGCCATTGCACAATCTCGCCGCCTCGACGGACAAACGGTGGGCTTGGGCACCGGCATCACGCACACGTCGCGACAAGCCGCCGAAAAGATCATCGCGCTGATGGGGTCCGAACTGACTCCTGAATTTGGGGCCATCGCCGATCGGCCACTCGAGAAGGCAAGGTTCTGCGACATGTCGGATACACAGGCAAAGATCGATTGGAGCCCGGTCACATCCTTTGATGAAGGCTTGCGACGCATGATCGTCTGGTATCGAGACCACGTGGCAGCAAACACTGCCTCACCTGGAAACGGAGTGATCGCCTCCGCGCAGTCGTGAGCTTGGTTGCTGAGTGCTGGCAGGCGCCGGCGTCGCGTCCGCGATCTGCGCCTTCAAATACCTCGTCGGCAAGCCAATGAGCACGAAGCGCGCGATCAGGTTTCTGATCTCGGCATCTGCGCTATCGAGTTGCGCGTGCCGCACCAAGTCATCGGCGCATTCCAAACTGCTCTGGTGATAGACGTACATCTCACCGTTCTGGTAGGCAAACCAGATCGTAGGAAACTCGAACCACAATCTCTGGCGGCCATTACCCAACGCCCTTCGCTTCAGCATCGGATTGATGGCGAGCTCGCCGACCTCGTGTGGCCACTCATCAGCCTGCGCAACCGTGACGTCGTCGAGTTGTTGAGTGTTCAGCACGAAAGTTAGCCACTTGTCCCAGGTGAGATCGCCCGGATCGATCGGATCGGATTTCAGTGGATTGCTGCGAGAGAGGTAATGACGCAGCAGCGCATATTCGCTGAAAATCTTCGGGCTGCCCGACACCAGCAGCTGCATATAGCCCTTCGCATCGAGCTGTTTACCCTCGTGCGGTGAAGCGGTCGAATTGCCCACTCGGGCGAGCACGATCGGCTTCGCCGGCGCACACCGGCTGAACTCCGCCAGCAGCCTTGGCTTGTCCTCGACGTAAATGAAAGCGTCGGAGCAGAAGATGCTTGCAAAGGTGTCGTCTTTGAAAGGAAGACGAGGATGGTTCGCATCGGCGCAAACAAACGTCCCTTTCGGTGCGATCCAGTGCTTTTGCCCCCAGGCGCAATAAAAATTGAAGTCCGCACCGATCACGGCAGTCGCATTGCGCCGATTCATCAGATAGTGCGCAAAGGGACCGAATCCGCAAGCCAAGTCGAGCACCGGCTTGTCGGAGCTGGGAAGCAACTGCAATAGCGAGAGTGCCGCCAGCGTCCGCGGCATCACCACGCGGTTGCGGTAATACGGCAGCAGCGAGCGGTCAGCGGCGGTTACTTGGCCGAAATAAAACTCAAACCAGTCTTCAGCGCAGAGCCGAGTCCGATCATTCAGCATCCGGCGCACGCGTCTTTCGATCCGAGATCGAAGCAGTCTGCGAACGGCATCCGAGTGCCACACCCGCCACATAGGAAGACGATCGAGAAATGCAAAGGGCGGAGTGAATGCGAGGCATCGAATCAACGCTTCGTGCCCGTGTCCCTCCGCCACCAAACGGCTAACTTCCTCGACCTCGGGGCCCTGTGAACCTGTCTCGCCACTGGTGAAGGCATGCAGGCCGACATGGCGCTTCGAAAGAATCGGCACTCCGTCCACAACCGGATAGCGGAAGCACGAGCATTTAAGAATGCCGTACTGACCGACTGCGCCACGTGTAGTTGGAGCCGCTGTGTAAGCGAGCTCTTCGCAGCAGTCGGGGCAGGACAAGACGCTCAGGTTGAACGACGCATCTGACGCCAACGAATCGTTGCCCATAGCGTCAAGAACCGGGCTGGCCCGGAGCAGTTCGATGCTGTTGCAGCATTGGGGTCAGCGCTTCCGCGATGCATGTAACAACTGCAGCATTTCCCAGCACTGAATAGTGCGAGTCTCGCGGCAGGTAAACATCGTCAACGGTGCCGGCTTTTACCAAGCAGGGAGTTGTATCGACCTGCGGGACGTCGAGAGATCTCAGAGCGCGATCTGCACTCGTCTGCTCTCCTTTGATGCGCCGCTCGACGTCGGACGGAATCGGAAAGAACACGACCAGCGGCACGATTTGATTTTCTTTCGCAGTTCGAATGAAGTCCTGCAGGATGGCCCGATTCAGCGAAATCCGGTTTTCGTCGAGCGCAGCCCGCACGGATTGGTCGGACCAGCGGGGAAAACGAGTGAACAACCAACGCTTCACGTACAGCACGTCGAGGGCGCTTTCTTTCCAATCGTCTTGTTTGTATCCTTGGTCGTACTCAACGAACGGAAGCTTCGTGACAGAAGGCACGGCGAATATCTCGCTCGGCGCAATGGCCGGCACGTTCACGCTGCGCAAACGACCTTGCTCCAGCACCAGACGTGGCTTGGAAAAGGGCCAGTCCCAGTCTTGCCAATTGATGAACGGATAGACAGTCATCGTTCGATGAAGGTTGTGTTCCAGGAATCCAAGCACGACCGCATCGGGCTTCCAGGCAAGCACTTCGTTCTTGAACTTCAGATACGCCTGATCGACCCCGTATCCGAGCACTCCAAAGTTCAGCACCTCCACTTCTGAACCGAGTGCGGTTTCCAACCGGTGTGGCCAGGAATCTTCGAACTTGACGCCTTGAGCGAAGGTCATCGAATCTCCCACAACGGCGATACGCAGTTTCTGTTTCGGCGATGCCAATACGACACCTGGTTGCGCCGACCGAAGGCCCTTCGCGCTCGTGAAATACAAACCGTCGCCGCTTTGTCGACTCGGTCCGTTCGTCCATCCCAGCGCTGGGTCATATACGATGAACGACAGATACCAGGAAGGCTTTTGCGCGACCTTCCGATAGTGCTTGGTGGCGCTCTCCCAGCTTCGCGGAAGCAAAACCGTGTCGGCGAAGACAGCAGTGTCGGGAGTTTTCCTTGATAGCCAGCGCAGTCCGGCTTCAAGCGGTATGACGACCAGTGCGAGCGTGACCAGGTTCATGGCGACCGTGAAGCCAAAGCTGCGCGCCGTGCTACGCGCATGCTTTAGGTAGGCTCTACCGATCAGAACCAGTGCGGCCGACAACAACACGACCGCCGCCAGCAAAGCAACGCCGGCGCTGGATAGTTGCCAGGTTGCAATCGGCCGCTCTCCCAGTTTGTGAAGCGACAGACCGATCAGCACTACGGCGAGCTGGGCTGCGTAAAGAGAAAGCAGCAGAACCAGATCGGTCCGCGGCGCGGATGGCGGTATCGAGCTCACAATGACTCGGGTAGTTAGTTGTAGCGGCGATAGACAGGCTTCACCGACGCTCCGACTAAATATCGCTCGACGCCCTCTTCCAGTGCCTGCTTGTAGATCCGCAGAGCGCCGCTGATTGCATCCACCGTGCGGTCGACGTCGGCATCGGTGTGCGAGTAGCTCACCACCCATGACGGCGCGATCACCCCGCGCTTGATCATCTCCTGCAGAAAGAGCGTTCGAAATTGCTGCGAAGGCCGCCTCTGTTCATCGAGCGTCGAATAGAGCAGGTTGCACGGCCTGCCGCTGACGATCAAATGTTGGCTGAGGCCAAGCTGTGCGGCTGCCGATACGACTCCGCTTCGCAACCTCTCTCCCTGCCGGTACAGGTGTTCGACCACCGGCTCATCGCGGTATACCGACATGGTCGCGATCGCTGCCGCCAAGGAATGGCTCTCGGCGCCGTGAGTGGTGGAGAGCAGGAAAACTCGCGGCTTGTCGTGCTTGATACCTCCAAGTTCCATGACCTGCCGCTTCCCAACCAGTGCCGACAACGAGAATCCATTCGCGATCGCCTTGCCGAAAATTGAAAGGTCGGGAACGACGTTATAGACGTGTTGCGCGCCATTGTTGTGCCAGCGAAATCCAGTAATCGTCTCATCGAAGATCAACAAGGCACCGCGCTCTCGACACAAGCTTTGAACGTCGTGCAAGAAGCGCTGTTGCGGCTCCTCGGTCCGTGCCGCTTCCATCAAGACGCAAGCAATCTGTTGGGGATACTTATCAAATAGCGCACGTACGCTCTGAAGGTCGTTGTACCGAAACGCGAGGGTGAGTGACTTGTTGACGTCCGGAATTCCGGCGTCCATTGAAGTGGTGCCGATGAACCAGTCGTTGTAAGAGAAAAATGGGTGGTCGCCGCAAATGGCGACGAACTCGCGGCCGGTAAATGCGCGCGCGAGCTTTACGGCAGCCGTGACGACAGTCGAGCCGTCTTTGGCGAACTTGACCATGTCCGCCCCTTTGATAAACGACAGCAGCGCCTCAGCGCATTCAACCTCTATGGGCGCGGGCCGCGTGTAGTTGTTTCCCAGCAGCATCTGCTTTGCTGCTGCTTCGACGACCGGCTTGTATGCGTGTCCCAGCGTCACCGCGCGCATTCCCATCCCATACTCGATGTACTCGTTGCCTTCCGTGTCCCACACGTGACAACCCGATCCGCGGACCAGAAACGCGGGAGCAATGGCGGGATACTGATCATCTCCTTTCGCGTAGGTGTGGCATCCGCCCGGTATCAGCCGGTGTGCTTTCTCGCGCAGCGGGTCTGAATCCTGCGCCACCTCCAGGTCACTTGTGTTGACGAGCGGACCCGAGTCCGTATCTAACTCACGTTTTGCAGAAGCAGTCACCGAGGCAGCCAGTACAAATCGTTGTCAAGCTGCCCTGTTCGCTGCAAATACCTCAACTGCTTCAACCGTGTGAAGGCGCGGAATTCGTAGGTATCACTCGACATCTCGATCCGCTCGAACAGGCTCCGCAACTCTTTCGCTCCGCGCCGTGCGTCCCATTGGCACATAAATTGCGACAGACGCGATTCGATCTTGTCGAAGGAAACGCGATAGCTCCGATTGTCACCGCTTGGCGGACCCACGGACAGCTCGCAGCCGTTAAAGACATCGGCAACGATCTGGCCGATTTCCCGAATGCGGTAGTTCTCGCTGGTCCGGCCGACGTTAAAG
>JBGSWX010000172.1:0-4096 GCA_041751695.1 Burkholderiaceae bacterium
GGCGGTGTGCTGCTTTCGACCAGCGGTGCGTACCCCGTCGACAGCGACGCACTGTATCGCCCGCAGCTGCTCGGCGGAAAAACACCCCGCACGATCAACATGTCGACCATCGGCCATGATCTGCAGCACGCCGATCCGCCGATCGAGGCGCTGATCGTCTACAACAGCAATCCGGTGGCGGTGGCGCCGCAGTCGCGCGAAGTGGCACGCGGGTTTGCACGCGAAGACCTGTTCACGGTGGTGCTCGAGCACTTCCTCACCGACACCGCCGATTACGCGGACTACGTGCTGCCGGCGACCACGCAGCTCGAACACGTCGACGTGCATCGATCCTATGGGCACCTGTACATCGTGGCCAACAATGCCGCGATCGAACCGTTGGGCGAAGCGCTGCCCAACAGCGAGATCTTTCGGCGGCTCGCGGCAAAAATGGGATTCGACGAACCGTGCTTCGCGGAGACCGACGATGAGCTGGCAGCGCAGGCGTTCAAGCGCGAGGGCGCAACGGCCGACTTTGACTGGCAGCGATTGAAGGAGCGCGGCTGGCAGCGCTTGGACGTGCCCGCGCATTACGCACCCTTCGCGCAGGGCGGTTTTTCCACGCCGTCCGGGAAATGCGAGTTCTATTCAGAGCAGCTTGCAAAGCTTGGCCAGGATCCGGTACCGGCCTACCTGCCGCCGTACGAGGCGCCGGGCGATAGCTCCCTGGCGAAGCGCTATCCGCTCGCGATCATCTCGCCCCCCGCGCGCAACTTTCTCAACTCGACGTTCGTCAACGTCACGAGTTTGCGCTCCACCGACGGCGAGCCCACAGTAGAGATTCATCCGTACGATGCCGGCCCGCGCGGCATTGCCGATGGCGCGCGCGTGCGGCTATTCAACGATCGCGGCAGCATCGATGTGCTCGCGCGCGTGACCGATCGTGCGCGCCCAGGCTGCGTCGTCGCGCTGTCGATCTGGTGGAAAAAACTCGCGCGCGACGGCAAGAACGCCAACGAGCTGACCGGCCAGGCACTGACCGACATCGGACGCGCGCCGACGTTTTACGACTGTCTGGTCGAGGTCGAGACAGCTGGCGTTGAAGCCTGACATGCGCACGCGCGTGTTGTTCGCGCTTGCCATTGCGCTGGGCCTGGCGGCGATTGCAGGCTGCGCTTCGCTCGGCTATTACGCGCAATCGATTCACGGCCACTTTGCGATGTTGCGTGCGGCACGGCCGATTCCCGAGATCGTGGCCGATCCCACGATCGGCGAGCCGCTCAAGCAGCGCTTGCAGCGCGCCGAGCGCATGCGCGCGTTTGCCTCACGCGAGCTGGCGCTGCCCGAAAACGCCAGCTATCGCTCGTACGCTGACCTGCAGCGCCCGTTTGTCGTATGGAACGTGTTCGCAACGCCCGAGCTGTCGCTCGAGCTTAAACAGTGGTGCTATCCGGTGGTGGGCTGCGCCGCGTATCGCGGCTATTTCGAGCGCAACGCCGCCGAGCGCACGGCCGCGGAATTACGAAGCGAAGGCTTTGAAGTCAACGTTGCCGGCGTACCTGCGTATTCGACGCTCGGATGGTTTGCCGATCCGCTGCTGAACACGTTCATCGGTGGCACCGAGGGCCAGCTTGCGGGGCTGATCTTCCATGAGCTGGCGCATCAAGTCGTGTTTGTGAGCGGCGATACGACGTTCAACGAATCGTTTGCCACCGCGGTCGAGCGCGAGGGCGTGCGGCGCTGGCTCGCGCAAAACGGCGACGACGCGTCGCGCCAGGCGTATGCGGAGTTTGCGCAGCGCCGGCGCGAGTTTCTGAACCTGCTGCTTCGCTATCGCGCCCTATTGTTTGACAACTACAGCGGCGCCGCGTCCAACGACGCCAAGCGCGAGCGCAAGCAACTGTTGTTTACGGAGTTGAAGGCTGACTACGCAAAACTGCGCGCAAGCTGGGGCGGCTTTGCCGGTTACGACCGCTTCTTCGCGCAGGATTTGACCAACGCGCACCTAGCGTCGATCGGTGCGTACAACGACCTCGTGCCGGCATTTGACGCATTGCTGGCGCAAACCGGCGGCGACTTCGCGCGCTTCTATGACGAAGTGCGCCAGCTCGCCGAAATGTCCAAGGAGCGTCGCGAAACCGCACTGCGAGGGATGCTGGCGCAGCGCTAGCCGCACAGAAGCGGGCGCGACTATGATCACGGCACAAGCGCGGCACAAGCGCGGCACAAGCGCGATAACAACTAGAAGTTCACCACAAAATTCACAGGGAGACAGACATGGAGCGGTTCTGGCTAAAGAACTATCCGAAGGGCGTTCCCGCCGATATCGACCCTAACCAGTACAAGTCGCTGGTTCAGCTGTTCGACGAAGCGTTCAAGAAGTACAGCGGCCAGGGCGCGTACAGCTTCATGGGCGCCGAGATGACGTTCGGGCAGCTCGACCAGAATTCGGCGGCCATTGCCGCATGGTTGCAGAGCAAGGGCCTGGGCAAGGGCGCGCGGGTCGCGATCATGATGCCCAACGTGATGCAGTATCCGGTGGCGATGGCCGGGGTCATCCGCGCCGGCTGCACGGTGGTCAACGTCAACCCGCTGTACACACCGCGCGAGCTCGAGCATCAACTCAAAGACTCGGGCGCCGAGGCGATCTTCATTCTGGAGAACTTCGCCGGGACGCTGCAGCAGGTGATCGGCAAAGTGCCGACCAAGACCATCGTCGTATGTGCGATGGGCGACATGCTGCCGTTCCCGAAGAGTCTGATCGTCAATTTCGTCGTGCGCAGCGTCAAGAAAATGGTGCCGGCGTTTACGTTGCCCAATGCGCTGCGCTGGAACGATGTGCTGGCCGACGGCTTGAAGATGAGCCTAAAGCAGGTCAACTGCAGCCACGGCGATGTGGCGTTCCTGCAGTACACGGGAGGAACCACCGGCGTCAGCAAGGGTGCGACGCTGACGCACAAGAACGTGATCGCCAATATGCTTCAGGCCGAAGCCTGGTATCAGCCGGCGCTTGCCAAACTGAAGCCCGGCGAGCAGATGATCACGGTTACTGCGCTGCCGCTGTATCACATCTTCGCGCTGACCTGCTGCGCGTTGCTGTCGATGCGTACCGGCGGTAAGAATTTGTTGATTCCGAATCCGCGCGACATTCCGGCGTTCGTCAAGGAATTGTCCAAACACAAGTTCGGCGTGTTTCCCGCGGTGAACACGCTGTTCAACGCGCTGGCGAACAACGAAGACTTCAAGAAGCTCGATTTCAAATCACTGATCCTGACATTGGGCGGCGGCATGGCGGTACAGCAGGCGGTGGCGGAAAAATGGCTGAAGATCACCGGCAGCGCAATCTGCGAAGCCTATGGTTTGTCGGAGACCTCACCGGGGGCAACGTGCAATCCGACCGACACGAACAAGTACACCGGCTCCATCGGGCTGCCGATGCCTTCGACTGACATTGCCATTCTCGATGACGATGGCAAGCAACTACCCGTCGGGCAGACCGGCGAGATCGCAATCCGCGGCCCGCAGGTGATGGCGGGTTACTGGCAGCGCGCGGACGAAACCGCGAAGGTCATGACGACTGATGGATTTTTCCGTAGCGGCGACATCGGCATCATGGACGCTCAGGGCTACACCAAGATCGTCGATCGCAAGAAAGACATGATTCTGGTGAGCGGCTTCAACGTGTACCCCAATGAAGTCGAAGGCGTGGTCGCGATGCATCCGGGCGTGCTCGAATGCGCGGCGATCGGCGTGCCCGACGAGCACGCGGGCGAAGCCGTGAAGATTTTCGTGGTCAAGAAAGACGCGGCGCTAACGGAGAAAGACATCTCCGAATTCTGCAAAGAACATTTAACCGGCTACAAGAAGCCGAAGTACATTGAATTTCGTTCCGATTTGCCGAAGACCAACGTCGGCAAGATCCTGCGGCGCGAATTGCGCGACCAGAAGAAGGCGGCCTAAGGCCCTGTTATCCATGAAGCGTTTTGAAAGCAAAGATCGCGATGCACCCGCCGGTACGCGCAGCGGCCCGCGCGCCCGCGCGGCGCAGGATCGCAAGTTTGGCGCGGTCAGGTCGGGTGCACGCGATCCTACGCGGGCCGACCCGTACCAGCGGGCC
>JBGSWX010000173.1:0-1872 GCA_041751695.1 Burkholderiaceae bacterium
CCCGCGCGGCGGGACATTCGCGCGGCGTCGACGCGGTGCGCTCGACGTTGCAGGCGTGCGGTGAGCGCGGCGTCGAGTTCCTAACGCTGTTCGTCTTCAGTTCCGAAAATTGGCGCCGGCCAGCCGACGAAGTCTCGGTCCTGATGAAGCTTTTCATATTCGCGCTGCAGCGTGAGGTCGACAAGCTGATCGAGCTCGGTGTGCGGCTGCGCGCGGTGGGTGATCGATCGTCGTTCGATCCCGAGCTTTCCCGCTTGATCGCAGACTGCGAGCGCCGCACTGAACACAACCGCAAGCTGCATCTGACGATTTGCGCCGACTACGGTGGCCGCTGGGATATTGCGCAAGCAGCCACCCGCGCAGCGAACGCCCAGTTGAGCGCGGGCGCCAAGCAAGTAGATCTGGCCGAGTCCGACATCGAACCGTATCTGGCACTCGCGTTCGCGCCCGAGCCCGATCTGCTGATTCGCACCGGCGGCGAGAAGCGCATCAGCAACTTCCTGCTGTACCAGATGGCGTACACCGAGTTCTATTTCTGCGACGTGCTGTGGCCGCAGTTCGATGCAGTCGAGCTCGATCGGGCGTTCGACTGGTACGCCAGCCGCCAGCGCCGCTTCGGCATGACCGGCGAACAGCTGCGCGGGCAAAGATCGATCGCGGATGCCGCATAGTCCGCTGAATCAGGGGGATTACGTGGGAGCGGCTGCGCAGCGGCCCGCTAGGCTAGGCGCAAAGCGCAGCGATATGGGTCATATCGCGAGCATTTGCAACGAAGCATGGCGGGTCGAGGCGCAGACGAGCGCACGAGCAATCTCTCTGATTCAGCGGACCACGGCAGAGAAGCTAGCGTGCTGAGGCAGCGCGTTCTGACCGCGACTATCTTGGGTGCGATCGCGCTGGGCGCGATCCTATGGTCGCCGATCGCGTTCGCTGCCGTTGCGACCGTGATCATGGGCCTCGCTCTGGACGAATGGCTGCAACTGACCGGTGTAACGCGGCTCGTGTCGCGCTGTGTGGCGCTCATCGCTGCGGTGCTGCTGCTCGTCGTGGCGGCTGTTCAACGCGAATTGATCACGCTCGCCGTCCTTCCATTCAGTGCGATTGCAGCTGCCATCTGGGTCGTGATCGCCACGGTGCTGGTGCAGCCCGGTGCCGTCGCGCTCAAGTTGCCGCGTGCGCTCGGCATCGCGCTGGCGCTGCTGCTGATGCTCGCGGCGTGGTTGGCCCTGATGCATCTCCTGTTCCACGGCGCGGTTATGCTGCTGTCGGTCGTGTTCATCGTCTCGATTGCGGACACCGCCGCCTATTTTGCAGGGCGAGCGTTTGGACGCCGCAAGCTCGCCCCGCACATCAGCCCGGGCAAGACCTGGGCAGGCGTGGCGGGCGGCGTGATCGCTGTTTTGCTGGTGGCGGTGATCGTTTGGCGGATGAGTCCGAGCGCTGCAGTGTTCTCGAACGAACTGTTTGCGGTGAACGGAGTATTGGCGGCGCTGTTCTTGCTCGCGCTGCTGGTGGCCATGGCGGTCGTCGGCGATTTGTTTGAAAGCTTGCTGAAACGACAGGCGGGCGTGAAGGACAGCGGCCAGCTGCTTCCGGGGCACGGCGGCGTCCTCGACCGTATCGATGCGATGCTGCCGGTGCTGCCCGCTGCGGTGGTGATTCAATGGCTGATTCGCTGATGTCGAACACAATGCGCAACATCACAATTCTCGGTGCGACCGGGTCGGTCGGCGCCAGTGCGCTCGACGTCATCGCGCGCCATCCGCAACGCTACCGCGTGCACGCCGTGACGGCGCAGTCGAGCGTCGACGAGCTCGCCGATACAGCCGTCAGATTTTCGGCCGGCGTCGCAGTGATCGGTGACGCGGCATT
>JBGSWX010000174.1:0-1798 GCA_041751695.1 Burkholderiaceae bacterium
TGGCCGCGCTTTTCCGAATTCGCCCGACGAGAATTTTTCGCACAAGGTCAACAAGAAGATGTATCGGGCGGCGATGGCGGCGATCATGTCGCAGCTCGCGCGCGACGATCGCATCGCGGTGGTGGAGTCTCTGGCGGTTGATTCGCCGAAAACCAAGCAGCTCGCCGACCGGCTCAAGGCGATGGGGCTGCAGTCGGTGCTGATCATTACCGATGATGTCGATGAAAACTTGTATCTGGCGTCGCGCAACCTCAAACACGTGTTGATCGTCGAGCCGCGCTATGCGGACCCGCTGTCGCTGATTCACTACAAGAAAGTGATCGTGACCAAGCCGGCGATCTCCAAGCTCGAGGAAATGTGGGGATGAACGCGACCAAGCAAACCAGCCCGACGCCGAGCGCCAGAAACGATCGGTTGTATGCGGTGCTGCTCGGACCGGTTGTGTCCGAGAAGAGCACGATGATCGGCGAGAAACACGAGCAGGTCGCGTTTCGCGTGATGCACAACGCCACCAAGACCGAGGTCAAGGCCGCGATCGAGCTGCTGTTCAAGGTTCAAGTCGATCGTGTGTCGATCCTGAACCAAAAAGGCAAGCAGAAGCGTGTTGGCCGCTTTGAGGGCCGGCGCAGCAATGTGCGCAAGGCCTATGTCCGCCTGAAGCCGGGGCAGGAAATCGACTTCGCGCAAGCTTCGGGCAAATGAGCAAGCAAGTGAGATTCAGATAATGGCACTCGTAAAAGTCAAACCGACTTCAGCCGGCCGCCGTGGCGTCGTCAAGGTTGTCAGCGCGCACCTGCACAAGGGCAAGCCGCTGGCATCGCTGACTGAGCCGAAAATTCGCGGATCGGGCCGCAACAATTCGGGCCGCATCACGATCCGGCACCGGGGCGGTGGCCACAAGCAGACGTATCGCCTGATCGACTTCAAGCGCGACAAAGAAGGAATCGGCGCCAAGGTCGAGCGGCTTGAATACGATCCAAACCGCTCGGCGCATATCGCATTGCTGGTGTACGCAGACGGCGAGCGGCGCTACATCATCGCGCCGAAGGGTGTGGCGGTCGGCGTGCAATTGATGAGCGGCAACGAGGCGCCGATTCGCGCCGGCAACACACTGCCGCTGCGGAACATTCCGGTCGGCACGACGATTCATTGCGTTGAGATGCTGCCGGGCAAGGGCGCGCAGATGGCGCGCGCTGCGGGTACTTCGGTGCAGCTGCTGGCGCGCGAGGGCAGCTACGCGCAACTGCGTTTGCGCTCGGGCGAGATTCGCCGCGTGTTGATCGATTGCCGCGCGACGATCGGCGAAGCCGGCAATGAAGAAAATAGTTTGCGGCAGATCGGCAAAGCCGGCGCGATGCGCTGGCGCGGAGTACGGCCGACGGTGCGCGGTGTCGCGATGAATCCGGTGGATCACCCGCACGGCGGCGGTGAAGGTCGCACGGGCACCAAGCGCGATCCGGTGAGCCCGTGGGGCACATTGACCAAGGGCTATCGCACGCGCAAGAACAAGCGCACCGATTCGATGATCGTGCAGCGGCGCAAGAGAAAGTAGGGAAGCGGAATGTCACGTTCATTGAAAAAGGGCCCGTTCGTCGACGGGCATTTGCTGGCTAAAGTGGAAACGGCGGCGGCGACGCGCGATAAGAAGCCGATCAAAACCTGGTCGCGGCGCTCGACGATCCTGCCGGAGTTCATCGGGCTGACGATTGCCGTGCATAACGGCAAGCAGCACGTGCCGGTGTATATCAACGAGAACATGGTGGGCCACAAGCTGGGCGAGTTCGCGCTGACCCGTACC
>JBGSWX010000175.1:0-5517 GCA_041751695.1 Burkholderiaceae bacterium
AATCGAATGCTGATCGCGCGCGGCCTCGAGCCGCTGCCGATCGGCGAGCTGCGCCCTTACGTGTCGCACGGCGCGCGGGGCATGGTAGGGCGCGCGTTCAACGTCACGGCTGACGACGCTGATTACGACGAGCTGCGGCGCGAGTTTCTGCGCGAATACGAAGCCGCATTGTGCGTGGACTCCGTGCTGTTTCCAGGCATGGAGCCCACGCTGAGTGCGCTCGAGCAGCGCGGCATCAAATGGGGCATCGTCACCAACAAGCTGGCTCGCTTCACGCTGCCTCTGGTGCAGGCGCTGCATCTTTCCGAGCGCGCGGCGTGCATTGTCAGCGGTGACACCACGCCATTTTCGAAGCCGCACCCCGCGCCGCTGTTGCACGCGTTGACGGTCACGGGCGCGGACGCTGCGGCAGCACTCTACGTCGGCGACGACCGGCGCGATATCGATGCGGGCCGCGCGGCCGGCATGCGTACCGTCGTCGCCAGCTACGGTTATCTGGGCAATGGCGTCCCGTACGAACAATGGGGTGCGGATGCCGTCATTGATTCACCACCGGAGCTAATGCAGCTCGTTGGCAGCGCGCCGGAAGGTGCTTGATTTCTCGCTCAAGAAACGCATCTACCGACGTACAATTCCAATTCTTTGGGGGCGACCTGGCTTCGACGTGGGTCGTGAAGGATCTCAGGGCATGCCGAGGACCAGTCACCTCGTAAATCCATCTGGAACACTACAAACGCCAATAACGAGCGTTTTGCTTTAGCCGCTTAATACCGGCTAGACGCTGCACTAGCTGGTCACTGGGCTAGGTTAGGTAACTAACACGCAGCGCCATTTACAGTGGCTGGATGCCGATGGAGTCACGACGGCGGCATCGAGAGCCAGTGACTGGCTGCGCGTCGGCCTGCCGATCGGCTAAGCGCGCGGTGAGAGTTCAAATAGACCGGCTACGCATGTAGAACTGGATCTGGATCATTTGCGGACAGGGGTTCGATTCCCCTCGCCTCCACCATCATTACCCAGGCCGCCTTGTGCGGCCTTTTCACTTCAGCAGCGCGAGGGCAAGCGCGCCGATAGAATCCGCGCATGGCCGACGCGACGGACATTCCAACGCTCAGACGCATCCTGCACGACAACCGCCGCATTGCCGTCGTCGGCATCTCGGCGGAATGGCATCGACCGAGTTTCTTCGTCGGCAAATATTTGCTCGAGCATGGTTACACGATGATTCCGGTGAATCCGAAATATCGCGAGGTGCTAGGACAAATTTGCTATCCCGATCTCACCGCGGCGCGCGCGGCGAGCGCGATCGACATGGTGGATTGCTTCCGCAAGGCCGACGACATCGGACCGCTCGCGGAGCAGGCGATCGCGATCGGTGCGAAGACACTGTGGATGCAGCTCGGTGTCGTTAATCGGGCAGCAGCTGCCAAGGCAAGCGCGGCGGGACTTGAGGTCGTGATGGACCGCTGCGTAAAAATCGAGCACGGACGCTTGTTCGGCGGTCTCGCCTGGGCCGGCGTCAACACACGCGTGATTTCTGCGCGCCGGCCGCGGCAGCTGCCGTATTAGGCGCGATGTCCGATCGCGAATTCGGCATTGAAACCCTGTGCCTGCACGCAGGCCAGTTGCCCGATGCGGTCACCGGCTCGCGCGCACAGCCGATTTATCAAACCACCAGCTATGTCTTCGATTCGGCGGATCACGCCGCGAGTCTTTTCAATCTGCAAACGTTCGGCAACGTCTACTCGCGCATCAGCAACCCGACGGTGGCGGTGTTCGAAGAGCGCGTCGCCGCACTCGAAAACGGCCGCGCCGCACTGGCGACGAGCTCGGGCATGGCGGCGCAACTGACCGCGATCCTGGCGATCCTGCAGCCCGGCGATCACATCGTTGCATCGAGCTTGCTATATGGCGGCACGTATTCGCAGTTCGCGGTCACGCTCCCGAAGATGGGGATTCAGGCAACGCTGGTCGATCCCGACGAGCCTGAGAATTTCCGGCGCGCGCTGCAACCGAACACACGGCTCGTCTATGCCGAGACGCTCGGCAACCCAAAGATCAATGTGCTCGACATCGAGCCGGTCGCGGCGATCGCGCACCAAGCGCAGATCCCGCTGATGGTCGACAACACCATGGCGTCGCCTTATCTGTGCCGGCCGTTCGACTGGGGCGCCGATATCGTCGTTCACTCGGCCACGAAGTACATCGGCGGCCACGGCACGACCATCGGCGGCGTGCTGGTCGAAAGCGGCAAGTTCGATTGGGGCAACGGCAAGTTCCCCGACATGGTCGCGCCATCGAGGGGCTATCACGGCGTCAAGTTCTGGGAAACCTTTGGCGATTTTGCCTACACGATGAAAGCGCGCATGGAAGTGCTGCGCGTGCACGGCTCATCACTTGCACCGATTTCAGCGTGGATGCTGCTGCAGGGCCTTGAAACGCTGCACGTGCGGATGGAGCGGCACGTGCAGAACGCGCGCCGCGTCGCGGAATATCTTGAGGCGCATGCGCGAGTGGAGTGGGTCAACTGGCCAGGATTGAAATCGAGTCCGTACTACGCGCTGGCGAAAAAGTATCTGCGAACGATTGATGGCGAGCCTGGCGCTTCCAGCGTGATGACATTCGGCATCAAGGGCGGCCCGGCTGCCGGCGTGAAGTTCATCGACAACCTGCAATTTCTATCGCATCTGGCGAACATCGGCGACGCGAAGTCGCTGGTGATTCATCCGGCGTCGACGACACACCGGCAATTGTCGGAAGACGAGCAACGCGCCGCCGGCGTGTTGCCGGAGATGGTGCGTCTGTCGATCGGCATTGAATCGATCGACGACATCCTGTGGGACTTGGAGCAGGCGCTGGAAAAGAGCAGCTGATCAGAATCCGACAGCCGCCTTGCCCTTCAACGCCAGTATCTTTCGCGCCTCATCCGGCGTCGCGATCTCGAGTCCCAACCCTTCGATGATCTGGCGCACGGCGCGCACCTGCGCGGCATTCGATTCGGCGAGCTTGCCGGGTCCGAGCCACAGGCTGTCTTCGAGCCCGACGCGCACGTTGCCGCCCATCGCAGCCGACATCGCAGCGATCGGCAACTGATTGCGGCCGGCACCGAGCACGCTCCAGCGATACTGGTCGCCGAACAATCGGTCCGCCGTACGCTTCATGTGCGCGACATCGTCAGGGTGCGGGCCAATGCCACCGAGGATCCCGAACACGCTCTGAATGAACAGCGGCGCCTTGACGGTGCCACGATCGAAGAAGTGCTTGGCGGTATACAGATGACCGATGTCGTAGCACTCGATCTCGAAGCGCGTTGCGTTGCCGGCGCACGAGGTCAGGATGTGCTCGATGTCGCGAAAGGTGTTCTTGAACACACGGTCGAACGAGCCTTCGAGATAGGGCCGCTCCCAGTCGAACTTGAAATCCTTGAAGCGCGTGAGCATCGGATATAGCCCGAAGTTCATCGACCCCATGTTCAGCGACGCCACCTCGGGCTTCAGCTGCAGGGCGGGCTGCAATCGCTCTTCGACCAACATCGTCGGTGCGCCGCCGGTCGTGAAGTTGATCACGACATCTGAGCGGCGCGCGATCTCGGGCGCGAACTCGAGGAAGTATTTCGGGTCCTGAGTTGGCCGGCCGTCAACCGGGTCGCGCGCATGCAGATGAACGATTGCAGCACCGGCCTCGGCCGCAGCGACCGCGGCATCGGCAATCTCCTTCGATGTAATCGGCAGATGCGGCGACATCGACGGCGTGTGGATCGCGCCTGTAACCGCGCACGTGATGATCACCTTGCGTGATGATTTGTTCGATTCGGCCATTCGGTCTCCTGCGGTCAATCAGTTCTGCGATTCGATGTCGAGCTTGTGCCGTCGCAATGCCAGCAAGCGACGGTCGCGCCACGCCATGCGTTGATCGCGTTGCGCGGTAGTCAACGGTGCTTCGAGCGCTGCGGCGACATTCGCCGCACTTTGCCCCTCCCACACGGACGGCGGTGCGGGATCGGCCGCGAGCCTGCGATACAAGCCGCTATAGCGCGCGCAGTAGTCGGCTACTCCTCCCGGCGCATTGAGCTCGATCGTTTCGAACGGACCCATGAACGACCAGCGCAAGCCCAGGCCGTCGCGCATTGTCTTGTCGAGATCGCCCGGCGATACAACGCCGTCAGCGACCAGACGCATCGCTTCGGTCAGCAACGCACCCTGCAGGCGGTTCAGCACAAAACCGTCGATCTCGCACCGCACGAAGATCGGCACCTGGCCGATCGACTGCATCGTCGTGCGTGCGCTGTTCATCGTGGCTTCGCTGGTCCACGGCGCGCCGCATAACTCGACGATGGGCACCAGATGCGGAGGATTGACCGGGTGTGCGACCAGGCAGCGAGCGCGTCCGGTCAGATCTGCTGTGAAGTGCGAGGCGACGATCGCAGAAGTGCTGCTGGCGAGTATCGCGTCGGGCGGTGCAAGCCGGTCGAGCTCGGCGAAAACGATTTGCTTGATCGCCACTTCCTCGGGCAGGTTCTCCTGCACCCAGGCGGCATCGGACACGGCCTCGCCGAGCCTCGTACAAGGCGCAATGCGCTTGAGCGCCGCGGGAGCATCGTCGACGAGCCCCACCCGCTCCTGATCTGCAAGCGCTTGCACAATCTGCTGGCGCGCAGCGGTCAACTGCGCTGGCACCGAGTCGAACAGCCGCACTGTCCAACCGGCGCGCGCGAACACGACCGCCCAGGCACGGCCGACCAATCCCGCGCCGACGATCGCCGCAACTTTTCGCTCTACATCCACAACACCTGCCTCCGCAGTTCAAGGTCTTCACGCAGCGCGCGGGCCGGGCCCTGATGCACGACGCTGCCGCGCTCCAGCACGTAGGCGCGATCCGCCAGCGCGAGCACCAGATCGAGATTGTGCTCGACGATCACGATGGCGAGTTCGGCGCGCAATCGATCGAAGGCCGTGAACAGTTCCTCGATCACCGTCGGCGCCAGCCCTTCGAACGGCTCATCGAGCAGCAGTACGCGCACATGGCCCGCCAGAGCGCGCGCGACAGCGACCATCTGCTGCTCACCGCCCGACAAGAAGTCCGCGGGTGTGTCAAGCCGCGCGGCGAGCTTCGGAAAAAATTCGATGATCTTGTCGTCGGACCACGCGACGCCTGATCCATCGCCTCGCTTCAGGCGCCCCAGCGCGAGATTGTCACGCACGCTCATTCCCGCAAAGAGCGCCCTGCCCTGCGGCACGTAGCCGACGCCCAGACGCGCGATCTGCCACGCCGGCAGCCGCGCCAGAGGAATATCACCAAGCGCGATCGTTCCACCCGCGGGAGTTACCGTGCCGATGATCGTTTTCAATAGCGTCGACTTGCCGGCACCGTTGCGGCCAAGCAGCGCCACGATCTCGTGCTCGTGCACGGTCAACGCCACGTTCTTGATGATATGGCTCTTGCCATAGAACGCGTCGATCGCGTCGAGAGTGAGCAGCGCCGGCGCTGCCGCACGCTCGGCGCTGCCGCGCGCAGTCG
>JBGSWX010000176.1:0-7450 GCA_041751695.1 Burkholderiaceae bacterium
GCACCGCGCGCAGCATGCGCACCGGGTCTTCGCGATAGCGGTCGGCCGGGTCGCCGATCATGCGCAGCCGCCGCGCGCGCAGGTCTTTGACGCCGTCGTGATAGTCGAGCACGTCGCCCGTGGTCGGGTCGTAGTACAGCGCGTTGATCGTGAAGTCGCGCCGCGCCGAATCCTCGTTCTGCTCTCCGTACAGATTGTCTGACAGCACGCGGCCGTGCTCGTCGATCAGGCGGTCGACGTTAACGAGCGCGCGAAACGTCGACACTTCGATCGTCTCCTGCCCGAACATCACGTGCACCAGCTTGAAACGGCGGCCGATGATGAAGGCGCGGCGAAAGTGCGATTTGATCTGCTCCGGCGTGGCGTCGGTGGCGATGTCGAAGTCCTTCGGCGCAATATTGAGCAGCAGGTCGCGCACCGCGCCGCCGACGATGTACGCCCGATGGCCGGCTTTCTGCAGCGTCTCGCACACGCGCAGCGCAGAGCGCGCAACAAGCTCGCGATTGATGTTGTGCTCGCCGGCCGGGATGCGCTTCGGCTCGCGCCCGCCGCGCTTGGGCTTGCGCTTGAATAGCCCTTGGACCTTTTCGATGACGCGATTGATCATGCGGCCGCGCCTTCAAACAGGCTCAGCGTTGCCCAACCGCGCTCGTTCGCGATCGCGAGCAGGCGTGCATCGCCATTGGTCACCACCGGCTGCGTGGCGCGCTCGAGCAGCGGCAGATCGTTGATCGAGTCGCCGTAGCAGACCGTGGTCGTGTCATCCCACGTGCGCCCGTGCGCTGCGAGCCATTCGCCGACCTTGCGCACCTTGCCTTCCTGGTAGGTGTGGGTGCCGACTCTGCGGCCGGTAAAGCGATCGCCGCTGACTTCGGGCTCAACGGCGAGCACATTGTCGATGCCGAACTCGCGCGCGATCGGTGTGACGACGTAGGCGTTGGTGCCGGTCACCAGCGCGAGCTCATCGCCGCGCTTGCGGTGCGAGTCGACCAGCGCCAGCGCTTCGCTTCGAACGTGCGGGCGCACATGCTCGTCCATGAACCGGCGATGCCACGCATCGAGCTGTGCGCGCGGAAACAGCGAGAGCAGCTCCATTTGAAACGCGACGTACCCTTCGATATCGAACGTTCCCGCCTCGTAGGTGCGTGCAAATTCGCGAATGCGTGCGCCGTAGTCAGCGGCGTCCAACCCGCCTTGGGCGACGACGAAGTGCGACCAGGTGTCCGCGCTGTCGATCGGCAGCAACGTGTGGTCGAGGTCAAAAAGGGCAAGTCGCACCGCCGAATCTTACGGCGCGGAGCCCGCGGCGGCATCGCTGGCCCAGAGCCTGACCAACGGCACTGTCAGCGCCTTCTTGGTAGAGATCGCAAAGTTATCGAGTGCATCGACGATGGCAACCAGCGTGCGCATGTCGCGCGGCATGTGAGTGAGCAGATAGTCGATCACATCGTCGGGCAGCGTGACGCCGCGCGACGCCGCATGCGCGCTTAATGCCTGCGTCTTTTCGGCGTCGCTGAGCGCGTGAACCTGATACACCAGGCCCCATGCCAGGCGTGTGCGCACGTCGTCGCGCAAATTGAGATGCATCGGAGCGGCGTTGCCGGCGCCGACGAAGCGCGCCGCATCGTCGGCGCGAATTTCGTTCAACAACACGAACAATCGCTGCTGCTGCGATTCGCTGCAGCGCTCGACGTCATCCACGGCGTACACGTGCCGGCGCGGATCAAAAGCCGGAATCTCGCCTTGGTCGAAATCACCGCCGAGCGACTGCAGCAAGTGCGAGCGGCCGGCGCCGGGTTCGCCCCACAGATAGATGAAGCGTTCCTTTCCGCGCGTGATCGCGCTCAAAGTTGCGATGACTTCGGCGTTGCGGCCGACGACGAAGTTGGCGAGCGACGGCTTGGCCGGTTTGATCAGATCCAGCGTCAGCTGGCGCGGAGAGCTCACGGTTCGATGAGAATTGGGGAAGACAGTGCCGGGGAAGGGTGACAACTACAATCTCGCCCCTCGGCCGCCGCTGCTATTTATCTTGCGGGCGCGGCAGTTTACCTTCTGCACTGATGACTCGACTCGACTACAAGACCGCGGGCGTCGACTACGCGAAGATCGACCCGTTAAAGGTGCTCGCGCAGCGCGCCGCCGCCGAGACGGCCGGCAATCTGGCGCAACACGGTTTGAGCGAAGTGGCGGCATCGCGCGGCGAGTCCGCCTATGTGGTGGACTGCGGCGATTTCTATCTCGCATCGATCACCGAATGCCTCGGCACCAAGGCGCTGGTGGCCGACGCGATGCGCGCGCTTCCAGGTAACAGAGCCGGCCGCACCTACTACGATCAGATCGCGCAGGACACGCTGGCGATGGCGATCAACGACATCATCACGGTCGGCGCGACGCCGATTTCGGTGCATGCCTATTGGGCCACTGGCGGCAGCGACTGGTTTGCCGACGAACAACGCGCGCGCGATCTGGTGGAAGGCTGGAAGCGTGCGTGCGATCGCTGCGGCGTCGCGTGGGGCGGCGGTGAAACGCCCGCGCTAGCCGGTGTTGTAGAGCCCGGCCGCATCGATCTCGCGGCATCCTGCGTCGGCATCGTGCGACCAAAGTCGCGCCTGACCCTGGGCGAAAAGCTCGCTGCAGGTGATGCGATCGTGCTGCTCGAATCAAGCGGCATCCACGCCAACGGCATATCGTTCGCGCGCAAACTCGCGGAGCGGTTGCCTGACGGTTACGCGACCGCGCTTGGCGACGGCACTCTGTTTGGCGATGCGCTGCTTGCACCCACGCTGCTGTATTCGCCGGCCACCGAAGCGCTCGCCGCCGCCGGCATCGTTCCGCATGACTGCGTCAACTTCACGGGCCACGGCTGGCGCAAGCTGATGCGTCATCACTCCGCATTCACCTATCGGATCAGCTCGCTGCCGCCGGTACCCCCGGTGCTGCAGTTCATCCGGCAGCATGCGGCGATCGACGATCGTGAGGCGTACGGCAACTTGAACATGGGCGCCGGCTTCGCGCTCTTCGTTGCGGGCGCAGACGCCGAACGCACGGTGCAGGTCGCGCAAGACGCAGGATTCTGCGCGCTGGTGGCTGGTGGCGTCGACCACGGCGCAAAGCAGATCGTCATCGACCCGCTGCAGCTCGTATTCAGCGGTGACGACCTGCACGTCCGCGCTTGACGTTGAGCGATCGCGCCGATCTGTTGATCGTCGGCGCGAGCTTCGCCGGCGTGGCTTGCGCCATTGAAGCCGCGCGCTCGGGATTGCGCGTGATTCTGATCGAGCGCAAGAACGATGCCGGCGAAAAACTGCATACGACCGGCATCGTCGTCAAGGAAGCCGCCGATGAAATCGAGCGGCTGGGCGCGTTTCCGCCGGAGCTGATTCGCCCGATACGCGGCGTGCGGTTGTACGGATCGAAACTCGCCAGCGTCGCGCTCGATTCACCCGGCTACTTTTTCCTCGCGACCGACACGCCGAACCTGATGCGCTGGTTGATCGACCAGGCCATCGGCGCAGGGGTCGACGTGCGTCTGAGCACGCTCTTCACCGGCGCACGTCGCGAAGCAGGCGGTTTTGCGGTCGACAACGTCGGTCGAGTGCGCTTCATCGTCGGCGCCGATGGTCCGACCTCGAAAGTTGCGCGCACGTTCGGTCTCGGGGTGAATCGGCAGTTCCTGTTCGGCGTCGAAGCGGAGTTGACCGGCATCTCGCTCCCTGAACCCGAGCACTTGCACTGTTTTCTCGATCGCCGTCTCGCACGCGGCTACATCGGTTGGGCCTTCGATGGCGTCGGTGTCACGCAGATCGGTCTGGCCGCCAGGCAGCGACGCGCAGGCGAAACCGTCGATCTCGACGCGCTTCTGACAAAAGCTCGCGCGGGTTTTCGATCTCGCACCGATGAACATCGTCGCCCGGCGCGCTGGCTTGATCCCGGTCGGCGGACCGGTCGATCCGATCGCCGGCGATCGCGTGTTGCTGGTGGGAGACGCTGCAGGATTGGTGTCGCCACTGACCGCAGGCGGCATTCACACCGCGCTCGAGTCGGGCCGCGCCGCGGCGCTGTCGATCGCAGCAGCGCTTGCACGCGACAGCGGAGGATCACTGTCTGCCACGATCGACGTGCCGCAGTTTCGCGGCAAGCGCCTGCTGCGCACGGCGTTCGACCATCTGCAAAGCGACTTTCTGTTCGATTTGTTGTTGAGGTCGGGCATTTTGTCGGTCGCGGCGCGGCTTGTGTACTTTCATCGCCGCGGGTTGCTATCGTCGGCGGCATGGAAGGACCTGCTGCGTCGCTAGCTCCCGTCCGGCCGAACGATGCGCCAAAGCGCGTGCTGGTGATTGTTTACTCGCAAACGGGGCAGTTGACTCGCGTTGCCGAACGGATCCTCGCTCCGCTGCAGGAGGAACGCGACATCGTCGTGCACGTCGAGACGCTGAAGCCCGAGCCCGCCTATCCGTTCCCGTGGCCGTTCTTTCGTTTTCTCGACGCGTTTCCGGAATCGGCGCTGATGGTGCCGCCGCGGCTGGCTCCTCTCTCTTTGCACACCGATGATGAATTCGATCTCGTGATCGTGTTCTATCAGGTGTGGTTCCTCGCACCATCGCCGCCGATCACCGCGTTCCTGAAACACCCGATCGCGCAAAAGTTGTTGCGCGGCAGACCGGTGGTCACCGTGATCGCTTGCCGCAACATGTGGCTGATGGCGCACGACAAAGTGAAGTCGCTGCTGGCGGCCGTCGGCGCCCGATTGATCGACAACGTTGTCCTGACCGACCCGGGTCCGACGCTGGCGACGTTCATCACCACGCCGCGCTGGCTGCTAAGCGGCAACAAGCAGGCGTTCTGGGGCTTGCCCGCCGCCGGGTTGAATGAAGAGCAGATTCGCGGAACGCGCCGCTTCGGCATTGCGCTGCGCGATGCGCTACTGCAAGACCGGGAAACAGCCGCAGGCCCGCTGCTGCAGGAACTCGCCGCGGTGAACGCGGACCCGCACCTCTACGTTAGCGAGAAAACCGGCACGCGCAGTTTCTACTTGTGGGGCAAGCTGCTGCGCGCTGCCGGACCGCCCGGAAGCTGGCAACGGGTGCCGTTGCTGGCGGTTTACGTCGTGGTTCTGGTCGCGCTGATCGTTACCGTAGTCCCGCTAAGCCTCGCGTTGCAGGCAGCATTGCGCCCACTGTTGCGTCAACGGCTGGCTAGAATGAAGCACAAATTCGAGCTGCCATCCGGTTCGGGGACCGGGCGCATGCACACGCCAGATGAATGATGTGTTTGTGACCCGCACGGGTGCGTTTCTGCCCTTTGCGCCCGTCAACAACGAAGACATCGAGGCAATACTGGGGCGTGTGGGAGGCAAAGCTTCGCGCGCGCGGCGCATCGTATTGCGCAGCAATGGCATCAAGTCTCGCCATTACGCGATCGACCGCACGACCGGCGAGCCGGCGATGACCAACGCGCAACTGACTGCCGAAGCGATTCGTTCGATGGGCGATATCGGCCATGTCGATTGCCTCGCTACCGCCACCTCGCTGCCCGACCAGTTGATGCCGAATCACGCTGTGATGGTGCACGGCGAGCTCGGCTGGCCGCGGCTGGAAGTCGTCTCGTGCGCCGGCGTTTGCCTCGCCGGGACCGCTGCACTCAAGCACGCGTGGCTCTCGGTGCGCGCCGGCGAAGCACAACGCGCGGTGGCCACCGGCTCCGAACTGGTGTCGCCGATCCTGCTGGCGCGACACTTCGAGCCCGAGGTCGAGCACAAATTGCAAGCGATGGACGAGCGGCCGGAGCTCGCATTCGAGAAGGATTTTCTGCGCTGGATGCTGTCCGACGGCGCGGGCGCAATGCTGCTCGAGCGCAAGCCGCGCGACACCGTGTCGCTGCGCATCGAATGGATCGAGATGTCGTCGGCGGCCAATGAACTGTCCGCATGCATGTACGCCGGCGCCGACAAGAACGAAGACCAGTCGCTGCGCGGCTGGATGCGCTTTTCCGCAGACGAGTGGCGCGCGCATTCAGTGTTTGCGATCAAGCAGGACGTGCGGTTGCTGAACGAGAACGTGGTGCGCGCAACTTTCGCAGAGCCGTTGAAGCAATTGGTCGAAAAGCGCAAGCTCGACGCCGGTCACATCGACTGGTTCCTGCCGCACCTGTCGTCGCACTACTTCGTGCAGTCTGCCGTCGATGCGCTGGCCGACGCGGGGTTGCCGATTCCACTGGAACGCTGGTTCAATAATCTGGCGAGCAAGGGCAACACGGGATCGGCGTATCCGTTCATCGCGCTCGACGAGCTGTTTCGCTCGGGCCGCATAGAACGCGGTCACAAGCTGCTGATGTTCGTTCCCGAAAGCGGCCGTTTCTCGAGCGGCTTTGTATTCATGGAGGCGGTGTGAACCTCGATGCGGTCCCGCAGGATGGCAACGCCACGCTCGATGGCAATCGCAAGGCGATGTATGCGCGCGATGCGCAAGGCCGCATCGTGATCGCACCGTCGTGCGGATGGGAAGCCGAAGAGATCGTCACCCGCCAGGCGGTCGATGCGCTGCAGGTGCAAGCAGAGGCGGCGCGCGCAAAAGTCGAAGCGGGCTTGGCCTCGCCGCTGGAATACTGGATGTATGCCCGGCGGATGGATGTGGGCTTGCTTGCGCAGACCAGTGGTTTTTGGCAGTGGAGAGTGCGGAGGCACTTGCGGCCGGAGTACTTTGCGCGACTGTCTGACAGACAGATCGCGCGCTACGCCGACGCGCTCGGAGTTACTGCACAGGCGTTGAGGACACTGCCTTGAGCGTTGCGCCGAGCCTCGTGATGCCCGGTGACGGCGCTCGTGGCGCTTCCACCCCCGCAGCGGCGTCCAATGTCACCTTCCGCCACCAACACGCCGCACACTGCGAAAGCGGCGTGATGTCCAATCTTCTGCGCCACCATGGCGTATCGATGTCGGAGCCGATGGCGTTCGGCTTGTCTTCAGCGCTCGCGTTTGCGTATCTGCCCATCATCAAACTCTCGGGCCTGCCGCTGATCTCGTATCGGATGCCGCCGCGATCGATCATCAAGGGATTATTGGCGCCGCTGCACGCGCGATTTAACTTCGAGACGTTTCGATCGCCGCAGGCCGGGCAGGCCCGGCTCGACGCGTTGTTGGCGCAGGGTCAAGTCGTCGGCCTGCAGACCTCCGTGTACTGGCTGCCTTTCTTTCCGCCCGACATGCGATTTCACTTTAACGCGCACAACCTGCTCGTGTACGGCAAGTCCGGAGACGAATATCTGATCAGCGATCCGGTATTCGAGGAGCCGGTTCGATGCGCCCGCGCGGACCTCGAACGCGCGCGTTTCGCGAAGGGCATGCTCGCGCCGAAGGGTCTGCTGTACTACCCGCAATCAATCGGCCGCAAGACGGTCGAAGCCGCGTCGATCCGCGCTGCGATTCGCAAGACGGCGCGCGCGATGCTCGCGC
>JBGSWX010000177.1:0-3188 GCA_041751695.1 Burkholderiaceae bacterium
ATCGGCGAACGCACCTCGAAACGCCGCGACGTATCGCGCGCGGCGCCGTCGATCCACAGCGGGTAGTCGCGCCCGAGCGAGCGCTTCGTTTGCGCGAGCGCTGCGTCGAAACGCTCGTGCAACGCGGGCGGCGGGCTGAACATCGTCGAATAGGTGAGCTTGAATCCGCCGGTATCCGGCATCGATACCTCCGCGCTGAGGTGTCATATCGAGCGTGAATCGTAGCGCGCGAGAAAGCGACGATTTGAGCTTGTTTGAGATTGTCTTTGCTGGCACGGCGCGCGGACCATGCGTCGATAGAACCACCGGTTGACTTCGACCGCTCGCGCCCTTCGGCGTGGCGGCCGCATCGCGCGAATGCGCAGCGTCCTGACGTACTTCGGGCTCAACTATGGGTGATGCTGGTGCTGGCGCCGTGGCTGGTCGGCGTCTTTGGCGTCATCATCGAGCGGTTGTTGTTGCGGCATCTGTACAAGCTCGATCATTTGTACGGCCTGCTGCTGACCTTCGGCCTGACGCTGCTGATCGAAGGATTCTTTCGCTCGTTCTAGGCGTGTCGGGGTTGCAGTACAACGTACTGAAGCAGCTGACGGGCGCGCGCAATCTGGGCTTCATGGTCCTGCCCAACTATCGAGCGTGGGTTGTCGTCGCTTCACTGATCGCTTGTTTCGGCCCGTGGTACGTCATCGAGTGCACCAAGCTCGGCGCGCTGCTGCGATCTGAGCAGCGATTTGACGCTGTACTACGTCATCCTCGGCATCTTCGCGTTGTCGTTCCTGTTGATCTATCGAACCGGCACTCCCCGTTCGGGCAGGTGTTAAAGGCGATTCGCGAAACGAGGCGCGCGCGACGTCGCTTGGCTACGACGTGGCGCGCTTCAAGCTGCTCGCGTTTGTGTTGTCGGCGGCGCTGGCGGGATTGGCCGGCGCCAGCAAAACCCTGGTGCTTGGCTTCGCGACGTTGACCGATGCGCACTGGAGCACGTCGGGACTCGTAATTCTAATGGTGCTGGTCGGTGGCATGGGAACGACGCTCGGCCCGATTCTCGGTGCGGTCATTGTCGTCGCGCTCGAAAACAAGGTGGGCAATATCGGCGCGTTCCTCGGCCGCACTACCGGTATCGAATGGTTCAACGGCCTGGGCGAATCGGTCACGGTCATGATCGGGCTCATCTTCGTGATCTGCGTAATGGCGTTTTGCCGTGGCATTGTCGGCGAGTTTCAGGCGTGGTGGTCGCGCCGCCGACCTGCCGCCGTCGCCACGTAGTGGCCTGTAACAGTCGATTCGGGGCTGAAAGGCGGGCCCGGGCGCGCCGAGTGCGCGAAGCGAGCCGCGTCGAATAGCCGTCGCATATTCGCAAGGTGAGCGACAAAGCAATCGGCCACCCCGGCCTGCAAGGCAGTTCTGAATTGGCTGTTACAGGCCACCTAGCTCCCGCCCCAAGCACGCGCTGCTGGCGCGATTGCGTGATCGCGCGGCAACGACCTGCAAGCAGGACGTTATCGCCTCTTATCAGCTAAACGGAGTCTGTAACGGCGACATCTTCGTCGATACAATCGATCGATCCGGGCTGTTGCTTCGGCCAAACCTCTTTGCGCACGGCTAGATAACGCATGGCGTTAAACCTCTCGATGATCTATCGGCGCACCGATCGCGGCGTGCGCGAGGTCTATGAGAAATCGCACCAGTTCACGCAGAGCGAACGGCTGATTCTGATCTTGCTCGATGGCCGGCTCAACGTGGCCGGGCTGAAAACGCGCCTGCCGAGCTTGAACGACGAGCGCATCGAGCGAGCAATGCGCAAGCTGCAGGATGCGAGCCTGGTCGAGCCGATGAGTTACGACGCGGGCCAGGGCAACGGCTCAACGCCGACGCCTGCTCCATTGGAGCCCGAGGCCGTCGCCCATTTTCTGGAGCAGGATGACCTCGATCCGGTCACCGTTTTTGGCGACTCCGAGGAAACCGTTGCCGCCGAGAGAGTGCGCGCCAGCATCGAACAGGCGGCGGCTCAACTGGCGCGCGAAGCGACCATCATGGGCTCGGTCGGAGCGCGGCAGCCGCCAGCACAGCCGCCGAAACCGGCGGGCCGGCGCGACAGTGGGCGCTCACGTAAAGGCCGTTCCAAGGATAAGTCCGGCACCACCAGCGGCTACGGGCTCAACGGCGCCTCTACGCACTGGGCGATCACCACCGTAAACGTTCCGGATCGGCTGGATTTGCAGGAAGAGCGCGACCGCGCCGAAGCGACCGAATACTCGGACGGCCGCCGCCGCGACTTGTTGCGCGTATGGATGAAGCGATTCTTGATGATCGCCGTTATCGCGGTCATTGCGGCCGGTGTCTACGCGACGCTCGCGCCGTTGCGCGAAGAGACGTCGGCAGCACGGGTCGGCCAGAGGCTGACTGCCGTGTTCAAGCGCCCTGTGCTGGTTGCCGAAAGTGCGTTTACCTTTTCGCCCAGTCCGCGGCTGACCTTGCGCGGCATCGACGCCGGCGGTCAGTTCAAGGCCGACGAGGTGTCGCTGCTGATCAACTGGAAAGATCTGTGGGGCGCAATCCGCGGCGGAAACTGGGTGTGGAGCGAGGCCTTGATTGCGCCGATGACCATCACGCCGGCGCAGGCGGCCTACATCGTTCGCACGTTGCCGGGCGGCGCGCGCGAGCTGCCCAGCAAGATCTCGACGATTCGCTTCGCCTCGGTCCGCATCGGCGATTCACGGCTGTTTCCGGACGCGTTTGAGGGCGTCTTGCGCCGTAGTGCAGACGGCAGCTTTGGTCCGCTGACGCTGCGGCCTCTCAGTACAGACGGCACCATGCAACTGTCGTTTCGCCCCGGTCGGCTGCCTGACGGCCGCGAGACGATCGAGTTCCGCCTCGATGCCGATCGCTGGATTCCGCCGTTCGGACCGCGCGTGCGGTGGAACGAGATTCGCGCGACCGGGCGCGTTTTCGACAACGTGGTCGAGGTGTCGGACTTCAACTTGGCGGGCTTTTTCGGCATGACCAGCGGCGTCGTCTACGCGGCGACCGACGTCGAATGGGTCATCACCGGTATCGCCGGCGCTTCGAATATCGACGTCGAGTCGGTGCTGCAGACTTTGAGGCCGGGGGCGCAGGTCGCCGCCGGCGAAGGGCCACCGGCGGCGGTGCAGGGGACCGCGACGATGAACCTGACCTTGGCCGGGCGC
>JBGSWX010000178.1:0-4937 GCA_041751695.1 Burkholderiaceae bacterium
GCGGGTGATCAACCGGAGGCGATCGTTCGTCTCAGCGAAGGGTTGGCCGACGGTCTTGCATTTCAAACATTGCTGGGCGTCACCGGTTCAGGCAAAACCTACACGATGGCCAACGTCATCGCGCAGATCGGATGCCCTACGTTGGTGCTGGCGCCGAACAAAACGCTCGCTGCGCAGTTGTATTCGGAGATGCGCGAGTTCTTTCCGAACAACGCAATCGAATACTTCGTTTCGTACTACGACTACTACCAGCCCGAGGCGTACGTTCCCTCGCGTGATCTTTACATCGAGAAAGATAGCAGCATCAACGAGCACATCGAGCAGATGCGGCTGTCCGCCACCAAGTCGCTGCTCGAGCGGCGCGACGTGGTGATCGTGGCCACCGTGTCGGCGATCTACGGTATCGGCAATCCGTCGGATTACCACTCGATGGTGCTGACGCTGCGGCATAACGATCGGCTCAGCCAGCGCGACATCATCGTGCGGCTGACGCAGATGCAGTACAAGCGCAGTGACATGGAGTTCACGCGCGGCACGTTCCGCGTGCGCGGTGACACGATCGACATTTTCCCTGCCGAGCACGCGGAGCTGGCCGTCAGGGTCGATCTGTACGACGACGAAGTCGATTCGATCCAGTTATTCGATCCGCTGACCGGCCGCGTGCGGCAGAAGATCCCGCGCTTTACGGTGTATCCGTCGTCGCACTTCGTAACGCCGCGGCAAAACGTGCTGCGCGCGATCGAAGGCATCAAGCTGGAGTTGAAGGATCGCATTGAGACGTTCGTGACGCAGGGCAAGCTGGTCGAGGCGCAGCGCATCGAGCAACGTACGCGTTTTGATATCGAAATGATGAATGAGCTTGGCTTCTGCCGGGGCATCGAGAACTACACGCGCCATATTTCCGGCGCGATGCCGGGCGAGCCGCCAGCGACGCTGGTCGACTATTTGCCCCCGGACGCTCTGATGGTCATCGACGAGTCGCATGTGACGATTCCGCAGCTGGGCGGCATGTACCGCGGTGATCGCGCGCGCAAGGAGACATTGGTCGAGTTCGGGTTCCGGCTGCCGTCGGCGCTCGATAACCGGCCGCTGCGTTTCGACGAGTTCGAACGGAAGATGCGGCGTTCGATTTTCGCGTCGGCGACGCCCGCCGCGTACGAGCTCGAACATTCGTCGCAGGTGGTCGAGCAGTTGGTGCGTCCGACCGGACTGGTGGATCCGCAGATCCAGGGTCGCCCGGCGCGCACCCAGGTCGACGACGTGCTGTCCGAAATCAAGCTGCGCACCGACCAAGGTGACCGCGTGCTGATTACGACGCTGACCAAGCGCATGGCCGAGGATCTGACCGAGTTCCTGTCCGAGCACGGCATCAAGGTGCGCTACCTGCATTCGGACATCGACACGGTCGAGCGCGTGGAGATCATTCGCGATTTGCGTGCCGGCGTATTCGACGTGGTCGTCGGTATCAATCTGCTGCGCGAAGGCCTCGACCTTCCCGAGGTGTCGCTGGTGGCGATTCTGGATGCCGACAAGGAAGGCTTCTTGCGCTCTGAGCGCTCGCTGATCCAGACCATCGGCCGCGCGGCGCGTCACCTGAACGGCATGGCGATCATGTATGCGGACCGGGTCACGGATTCGATGCAGCGCGCGATCGACGAGACGGACCGGCGGCGCGAGAAGCAGGCGTTGTTCAACGCGGCCAACGACATCATCCCGCGCGGCATCGTCAAGGATGTGCGCGAAATGATCGATGGGGTGTACGACGCCACGGCGTCGCGCCACGACCTCAAAGCAGCCTCGGCCGCAGCCGAGTACGAGGTCATGTCGGAAAAACAGGTCTCCAGGGAGATCAAGCGGCTCGAAAAGCAGATGTTCGAGCACGCCAAGAACCTGGAGTTTGAAAAAGCCGCGCGGGTTCGGGACCAGCTGGCGCTCTTGAAGGAACAGGTATTTGGCTCGGGTGGGGCGACCAATGTGGTGGCTCTGGTGCCGGGAGAGAAAGCGGCGTAGGGCTACACCTTGTGTCAAAGGCGGTAGTCCCGATCTTGTAACTGAGTTCTAGGAGGCTCGAACTTTGCCAAGGCAGGTAGGTCTGCTGGAACGAAGGCGGTTCGTGCAGCTATTGGGTAGGGTTTATCAGGGGCGGTGGGAAGCCCGGGGCGGTTGAACCGCCACTTGAGAGGCGAATGGGTATGACAAAAATTCTGTTTGTTTGCATGGGCAACGTTTGCCGCTCACCGATTGCGGAAGGGGTATTCCGCAAGATGGTGCGCGACGCCGGCATCGAGGACATCGTGCAGATCGGCTCGGCCGGTACGCACGCCTACCACGTGGGCGAACCCCCCGATGTGCGCGGCCAGCAGGCGGCGCGTAAGCGCGGCTACGAATTGACCGATCTGCGCGCGCGCCAGATCACGCAGTCGGATTTCCACGAATACGACCTGATCCTGGCAATGGATTGGGAGAACCTGTCGCTGCTGCAGCAGCAGTGCCCGCGCCAGCAGAAGCACAAGCTGCATTTGTTGATGCGATACGCCGGCGAATTCGATGCGGCCACCGTGCCCGATCCGTATTACGGCGGGCCGGAAGGCTTTGGCACCGTGCTCGACTACGTCGAAGATGCGTGCCAGGGCTTGCTGGAAGTGGTACGCAAGCGGGCCACGATGTACGCGGCGGCCTGAACGGCCACCGGATAGCTGACAAAGGCGCCGCTCATCCCGGCGCTTTTTTTATTTCGTGAATCCTACAGACGTTCTCGATTTCTGGTTCGGCGCGCCGGGCGATCCGGGCTACGGAAAGGCACGGCCGCTCTGGTTCAAAAAGTCAGACGCCACCGACGACCTCGTGCGTGATCGCTTCGGCAGCACGGTCGAGGCCGCGCTCACAGGCGCGCTCAACGACTGGACTCTTTCGCCGCGCGGCGCGTTGGCGGCGATCATCGTGCTTGACCAGTTCACCCGTAATGTCTATCGCGACACGCCCCGCTCGTTTGCCGGAGACGCTCAGGCGTTAAGGCTTGCGTCAAATCTCGTCGACCGCGACGACGACCGGTTGCTCGCGCCGGTCGAGCGCTGGTTTGCCTACATGCCGTTCGAGCACTCGGAGTTTCTGAACGATCAACTCGAATCGGTGCGGCTGTTCGAGCAGCTCGCGCAAGACGGTTTGGATGACCCGCTATCGTGGGCAATCAAGCACCACGACGTGATCAAGCGCTTCGGCCGCTTCCCCCATCGCAACTCGATTCTGGGCCGCGAGCCGACGGCCGAGGAAGTCGAGTTCCTGAGCGAGGACGGCTCGCGGTTCTAGCCGTCGATTTCGGCCTTGGCTTGCTCGACGTCGAGCTTTTCCATTGCATCCATCGGCTCGCACGCCGCCGCTTCGGCATATAACTGCTCGGCCTGCTTGAGCGCTTTCTTGCCCTCCAGCATGACTAGGCCGTTGGCGTACTCGATGCGCGCAATGGCCGAATCCGGATTCAACTTCAGCGCGGTCTGATAGTGTTTCATCGCGGCGTCTTTCTTCGCGCCGTAGGTCAATCCGCCGATCATCGCGCCGACCTTGTCGATCACTTCCGCGTGATACGCACCCAGTGCAATGTGCGCATCGGCGTGCTTGGGCGCCAATTTGATGGCAGTTTCGAGCGCAGCTTTGACCTTGCCGCCGATGCCTTGCGCCAGCGCCTTGGCGATCGAGATGCCTTGCGCGTAACGGCCTAGTGCGTATGCCTGCCAGTAGTATGCGTTTGCGTTCTTCGGTCGATCGCGCTGCAACTGCTCGGCACGCGACGCGACTTCCTCAAAGAGTCCGAGCTTTTGGCTGTCGTTGGCTTCCAGATAATTCGCGTAGATCGCTTGCGACTTGTTGGCAACGTTGACGCCGTCCGGGCCCGCCTCGCCGCCGAGTTCAGCCGCCGTTTGAAAATCACCGGCGTGGAACGCGGCCCACGCGTCGATGACGGCATCGTTCTTTGGAAACGGCTCGGCGTCGCCCTTGTGCAGCCGGTCCCATGACTTCTTCAACGCGGCTGCCGTGTACCGGAATTTCTTGTCAGCGTGCGGGAACTTTGCCCACGTCTTCGCCATCGCCGTCTCCCTTGTTGTAGTTAGTCGCTCAAATACTCGCTGGCCAATTTTTCAAACAGCGCGCGTGAGTTGCCGCTCAAATACGGCGCTGTCAACGCCATCGTCTGATAGCAGCCGCGCTGCAGCGCTGCACCGGCGATAGCGGGCTCGTTCGATCGGCGCGGATCGAGCACATACGAAAACGAAAGCCAATACGTTGCGACCACCACCATGTTCGTTGCCAGCGCTTCGATCTCGCGAGGGTCGGCACTGAGGTCGCCAGCACTCTGCAGTCCTTCACAGAGACGGCGCGCAACCTGCACTTTCTCATTCAGCAACGCCTTGAACTTGACTTCGAGCGTGCGGTTATTCGCGAGCAGATTGTTCAGGTCGCGATAGAAAAATCGGTACTTCCATATTTGCTCGAACAGCAAGTGCAGGAACAGCCAAGCATCTTCTACGTTGGCGGAGCGCCCGGTCGGCACGGCCAGCAATCGATTCATCTCCCGCTCAAAATCCTGGAAGATGCAGTTGATGATGTCGTCTTTGTTTTTGAAGTGATAGTACAAATTGCCCGGTGAGATCTTCATCTCCTCCGAGATCAGCGTGGTGTTGACGTTGGGTTCGCCGAAGTCGTTGAAAAGCCGCAGCGCGACGTCAAGAATGCGTTCGCGTGTACGGCGCGGCGGCTTGCGGTCCATCGCGCAAGAATAGCGCGGCGGAAAACGGCTACTCAGGTTCGTGGTGCAGCAGCGGCTGGCGCAGCTGCGCCGCCTACGTCGTCGGGCGCAAAAGCGCCACCCACTGCGGTACTCACAACGCCGGCGCAACAACGGGCTGAAGCGCTTTTTGGCGCACCAGCCCCGGCGTTGCTCC
>JBGSWX010000179.1:0-1991 GCA_041751695.1 Burkholderiaceae bacterium
GTAAAAAAGAAAAACACCTCGTGCCAAGCAATGCCGCGACAGCAGCGGCTGGCACAGCTGCGCCGCCTTTGAGTCGTCGTCGAGGAGCGGAGCCGGGCGCGGGGATGTCGGGCCCGTTGTTTGAGCGTAGCGAGTTTACGGGCCCGCGCGCTCGGCGAGTACCGCAGAGCAGTCGCGAAGCGACCGACGACGTAGGCGGCGCAGCTGTGCCAGCCGCTGCTGCCTCGAACCAGCCCGATCTACTCGACCGTCACCCGCGTCCATTTGCGCTTACCGATCTGAATCACGTAGGTTCCGCGCTTGACGACGAGCGCGCGATCACTGACTTTCGCGCCGTCGATTTTGACTCCGCCCTGCTCGATGCTGCGAATCGCTTCGCTGGTCGATGGCGCCAGGCCCGCTTGTTTCAGCAGAGCTGCGATTGACACGCCGCTCTGGCCGCCGGCCACCGTACATTCCGGCATGTCGTTCGGAATCGCACCTCCTTTGAAGCGCGCCATGAACTCAAACGCCGCCATCTCGGCCGCTTGCGCCGAGTGGAAGCGGGCGACGATCTCCTTCGCCAGCAAGACTTTGATGTCGCGCGGATTGCGCCCTTCGCGCGTCTGTTCCTTCAGCCCCTCGATTTCTTCGTTCGGGCGTAACGACAGCAGGTCGTACCAGCGCCACATCAAATCGTCCGACACCGACATCGTCTTTGAAAACATATCGAACGGCGCTTCGGTGATTCCGATGTAATTGTTCTTGCTCTTCGACATCTTCTCGACGCCGTCCAGCCCTTCGAGCAGCGGCATCGTCAAGATGCACTGCGGCTCCTGTCCGTACTGACGCTGCAGCTCGCGCCCCACCAGCAGATTGAAGCGCTGATCGGTGCCACCCAGTTCCAGATCGGACTTGAGTGCGACCGAGTCGTAGCCTTGCATCAGCGGGTACAACAGCTCGTGCATCGCGATCGGGGTGTTGGCGCGATAGCGCATGGCAAAGTCGTCGCGTTCGAGCAACCGGGCCAGCGTGTAGTGCGCGGCAAGCTTGATCATTCCGTCCGCACCGAGCCCATTGGACCACTCGGAGTTGTAGCGGATCTCGGTCGCCTCCCGCCTCAGCACCAGCCCGGCCTGGTCAAAATACGTCTTGGCGTTCTCCTCGATTTGCTCGCGCGACAAGGGCGGCCGCGTCGTGTTTCGGCCCGATGGGTCGCCGATAAGCGCAGTAAAGTCGCCGATCAGGAAAATGACCGTGTGACCGAGGTCCTGCAGTTGCCGCAGCTTGTTCAGGACCACCGTATGGCCCAGATGAAGATCGGGCGCCGTTGCATCCAGGCCGAGCTTGCAGCGCAGCGACGTGCCGGTGGCCTGCGCACGGGCCAGCTTCTGCGCGAACTCCGATTCGACCAGCAGCTCATCGCAGCCGCGCTTGACCTGCGCCAGAGCGCGCTCGACCTCGGGACCGACCGTGTAATTCTTGCTCTTCGCGTTCATGCAGTTGCGCCGCGTTATGACGGTTGGAAACGGCGGCGGCTATGCCGGGCTATACTCGGACCCTCGACAAAAAAGCGCACCGATGCGTGCGCTTTTTTCATATCCTCTTTTTGGTAGATGCCATTGTCGATTCTATCCAAACGGCTTGCACTTCTCGCAAGCGACACTCGACTCGGCTTCCGTTTGTTGTCCAGACGCTGGAAACAGTTGGACGGCGCCAGGCGTAAGCGCATCGAACTGGCAGCGGTGTTCTCGCTGCTGCCGCTGTCGGCAGCAATCGCGGCCCTCGCCGCAGTGCCGGCCGCGCTCGAGCTCGATCAATCGCAGATGCAGCCGGTCGTCGAAAGCGTGGTCACGCCCTCGGTGGTCGATCAAATCGCCGAGCTGATCGCGCGCGAGGATGCTCATCTACGCGAGGCACGCGTGCAGCGCGGCGAGTCACTGGCTTTCATGTTCGAGCGCCTTGGCATCGCCGACGCCGCCGCACTGCGATTCGCGCAAACCGACACCGCC
>JBGSWX010000180.1:0-1793 GCA_041751695.1 Burkholderiaceae bacterium
CACTGCGAAGCCGCGCAGCGCGTCAACCAGTCGCAGGCGTGACGCCGGGTTCATCGTTGAGCGGATGGCGGCATAATCGTGCGAAGCAGTCTATTCGAGGATCGCTCATGTTGATGTCATCGCAGGATTATCGGGAGTCGCTGCGCCGCTCGCGGCCGCGTGTTTATGTCGACGGGCATGCGGTCGAATCGGTGGCAGACGAACCGTCGCTCGCTCCCGGCGTCAATGCGCTGGGTTTGAGCTACGACTACGCGCTGCGTGAACAACTGGCGCCGGTGATGCGCACGCGCGCCGGCTCGCACGAGATCAACCGCATGAACGCGATTCCTGCAACGAGCCAGGATTTGCTGAACAAGCTCGAAGCGGTGCGTTTGCTGTGCCAGGAAACCGGCTGCGCGCAGCGGTATCTGGGTGGCGACGGGTTGGCAGCGCTGCGCCAGGCGACGCATCGTATCGATGCGGATAAAAAAACGGAGTATTCGGCGCGGCTCGATGAGTATCTGGAGCGCGTGTATTCCGAAGACCTGAGCATCGGCATTGCGATGACCGACGGCAAGGGTGATCGCTCGCTGCGCCCACACCAGCAGCCGAATCTCGACACCTACGTGCACATCGTCGAGCGGCGCGCCGACGGCGTCGTTATCTCGGGCGTGAAGGCGATCGTCACCGCCGCGCCGTACGTGCACGAGCTGCTCGTGATGCCTTGCCGCAACATGACGCAGGACGACGCCGACTTCGCGATCTGCTGCGCGGTACCGATCGACGTCGATGGCCTGACGATCGTCGCTCGTCCGGCCGGACGTCCCGGCGAGAAAGCCGCGCTGTTCAGCGGACGCTACGGACAATCGACCGGCGTTGCGATCTTCGAGCGCGTGTTCGTTCCGTGGAAGAACGTTTTTCTAGCGGGCGAGTGGCAGCACTCGGGATTTCTGACCTACAGCTACGCGACGCATCACCGGCAGACGTGCATCGCCGCGCGCGCCGGCTTCGGCGATTTGCTGATCGGCGCCGGTGCGCTGATGACCGAGGCCAACGGCGCCGACCTCGATGACGCGCATGGCTTGCGCGATGCAATGGTCGATCTGATCAGGATCGTCGAGGGGTTTTATGCGTGCGGGGTCGCGGCGTCGGTGTATTGCACCGCGGATCCGTCCGGAGTCGCAATGCCCGACCCAGTGTTCGGCAACATCGGCAAACTGTTGATGGCCACGCAGATCTACGACATGCATCGCCTGGCGCATCACGTATCGGGCGGATTGATCGTGACGCTCCCCGGGCCAGACGAGGACCACAACCCCGCCACGGCCGGCCGGCTTTCCGAGCTGTTGACCGCGCGCTCCGACATTCCGTACGAGAAGCGCATCGAAGTCGCACGCTTCGTCGAAGATTTGACCGCGTCGTACCAGGCTGGCTGGTACTCGGTCATTTCGCTGCACGGCGGCGGTTCGCCCGATGCAATGAAGATGGAAATCTGGCGCAACTACCCGCTCGGCAACAAGGTTGATCTGGTCGAGCGTTTGCTTGAGCGCGGTGTGTTGAATGATGAGGTGCGCAAGATCACTCGCAACCGTCAGCCGGGTCGCTGTTGCATCGAAGGATGCCAGGTGCCGTCGGCTCCGGTGGTCGTACCGTTGCCGCAGATCGGCAGCGCCCCCGCGCGATCGGTGCTGCCGCTGCGCAAAACGGGCACCGCGAGCTAAGCTGCCGTGCGCCTGCGATCTGAGCATTCGTTTCTCCTGATCGTCGACGTGCAATCACAACTTGCACCGCGGGTTGACGGTGGCGCTCAAGTC
>JBGSWX010000181.1:0-3853 GCA_041751695.1 Burkholderiaceae bacterium
CGCGCAGCGCAAGCGCTGCGGTCGTTGTGTTCGCCTCCGGTCGCGTCACGCCCGCCCCCGCGGGGGGCTCGCGATGCGCTTGGGGCAGCCCGGCGCTTATCGCGCGCTCACCCATTAGCCTTTCGGATACTTCGCGTTCGCCTTGCGTACGAAATCGTTCGTGAAGACCGCCTTGAGGTCGAGTTTCGCCGTCTTCATGTTGTCGTCGACGCTTTGCAGCGCACGCAACGCGGTGGCCGCGCCCTGTTCTGGGAACATGCCGTCGGGCGAAAGCGCGGGCTTGGCTTTCAGAAACGCGTCGATGTAAACCGCGCGGTCGCCGAGCAGATAGCTTTCCGGGACCGACTTGACGATGTCCGACGGCCCGGCTTGCTGAATCCACTTGTTGGCACGGACGATTGCATTGGTCAGCGCCTGCACGGTGTTGGGATTCTTGTCGATGAACGAAACGGGCGCATACAAAGTCGCCGCCGGCATCGGGCCGCCAAATACCTTGTCGGACTCCGCAACATCGCGCGTATCCGAAATGATTTGAATGTCGTTGCTGCGCATCAGCATCGTGATCACCGGGTCCAGATTGGAGATCGCATCGATCTGGCCGGCGCGCATCGCCGCCACCGCGCCCTGCGCGGCGCCGACGCCGACGAACGACACGTCGCTCGGCTTCAAGCCCGCCTTGGCCAGCACGTAGTTGGCCATGATGTTGGTCGACGAACCCGGCGCACTGACGCCGATCTTCTTGCCCTTCAAATCGGCGATCGTCTTGTAGTTCGGCATCGTCTTGGTGCTCACCGCGAGCACGATCTGCGGCGCACGGCCCTGCAGCACGAACGCGCGCATCGGCTGGCCCTTGGCCTGCATGTTGATGTTGTGCTCGAACGCCCCCGACACGACGTCGGCGCTGCCACCGACAACTGCCTGCAGTGCGCGTGCGCCGCCGGCAAAATCGACGATGCTGACTTCGAGACCTTCGGCCTCAAAATATTTTCGCTGTTCGGCGATCGTCAGCGGCAGGTAGTACAGCAGATTCTTGCCGCCGACTGCGATGGTGACCTTCTTGCGTTCGGGCGCCTGTGCGCTGCCGATGGCGGGAAACACCAGAGCGGCGGCCCCCGCTGTCAAGACCTCGCGCCGCGTGAGCGTTGTTTTCATTGTTGCCTCCAGTGAACAATCGGTCGAGCCTAGCGCAGCCGGTGTCGCCCGACTGCCCCGCATCTACCCGTATCTACCCTAGTCCACTGAATCAGAGAAATTGCTCGTGCGCTCGTCTGCGCCTCCACCCGCCATGCGTCGTTGCAAATGCTCGCGATATGACCCGATATCGCTGCGCTTTGCGCCTAGCCTGACGGGCCGCTGCGCAGCCGCTCCCACGTAATTCCTCTGATTCAGCGGACTAGCCAAGCGCTACACCGGATAAGAAAATGGCGATGCATGCACCGTAACCGACGAACCAGACCGCGGAGCGGACCCAGTGCCAGTCGCCGAGATAACAGGCGACGTAGGCAATGCGCGCCACGACGAACACGATCGCGAGCAGATCGAGCCTGCCCTGCGGCGCCTGTGTCAGGTGCGCGATGATGACCGCGGCCGCAAAAAAGGGAAACGCCTCGAAGCTGTTTGATTCCGCAGCGGCGGCGCGGGCGCGGTAGCCCTGCTGTTTCTCGAGCCAGACGCGCGGATGCCGATTGTTGTAACGCTCACCTCCCGCTTTCGCGATGCCGATGGCAATCAGCGGAATGACTGCAGCCGCCAGCACACACCAGTACGCAATCGTCATGCGGGAAGTCTAGTCTCAGGCGCAGTGGCCTGTAACAGTCGATTCGGAAGGGAAAGGCGCGTCTGGGCGCGCCGAGTGCGCGAAGTGAGCCGCGTCGAATAGCCGACGCATATTCGCAAGGCGAACGACAAAGCAATCGGCCGCCCCGATGCGCAAGGCACTTTCGAATTGGCTGTTACAGGCCACTATTCGGCGCGGCGGTCAAGCATTGCCTGCGCCACGGTGTTGACGTCGGTGTATTCCAGCTCGGCGCCGGCGGGGACGCCGCGAGCCAGCCGCGTCACTTTCAAGTTTGCGTCGCGCTCGCGCAGCAGCTGACCGATGTAATGCGCCGTCGCGTCGCCTTCCGGGGTGAACGAGGTGGCGATGATGACCTCGCGCACAACATCGTCGGCCACGCGCGCCAGCAGCCGCTCCATCTGAATCTCGCGCGGCCCCACGCCATCGAGCGGAGACAGTCGCCCCATTAGCACGAAATAGAGTCCGCTATAGGCGAGCGATTGTTCGATGACCAATTGATCGGCCGGGGATTCAACCACGCACAGCATGTGCGAATCGCGCTTTGCACTGTTGCACGTGGCGCAAATCTCCTGTTCGGTCAGCGTATTGCAGCGCTCGCAGTGGCCGATCGTACGCGCCGCCACCAACAATGCTTCGCCCAGGCGCACCGCGGCGTCGCGGTCATGCTGAAGCAGATGAAACGCGATGCGCTGCGCCGATCGGGGACCGATGCCGGGCAGATGCTTCAGCGCATCAACCAAGCGGTCGAGCGTAGCTCCAAGTTTCAAAACGGCAGCTTGAATCCTGGAGGCAGTGGCATGCCCGCCGCGACCGACGCCATTTTCTCTTGCGACACCTCTTCAACGCGGCGCACGGCGTCGTTGAATGCCGCAGCAACCAGGTCTTCCAGCATTTCCTTGTCGTCGCCCACAAGGGTCGGGTCGATCGCGATGCGCCGCACGTCGTGCTTGCAGGTCATCGTGACCTTGACCATGCCGGCGCCCGACTGTCCCTCGACTTCAGTCGACGCCAGCTCGTCCTGCACGCGCTTCATGTTCTCCTGCATCTTCTGCGCCTGCTGCATCAGCCCCGCCATCTGGCCCTTCATCATGACGTTTTTTCCGTGTCGCTGTCTTTCAACTGATCATCGTTGCGCGGACGGATCGATGCCGGATCGACCGAAGCGCCGAAGTTCTCGATCAATTCTCGCACGAAGGGATCGGCGTAAATCGATTCTTCGGCGTGCCGTTGCCGCTCGGCGCGCGCCTGCTCTGCGATGCCTGCTGATGTCGGCCCGACGGTGCTGCCGACCTCGGCCGCTAGGCGCATCGGACGGCCCAGCACATCGCTCACCGCCGTCTGCAGCTTTTGCAGCGCACCGGCATCGAGCAACGTTTTCAGCGGGACGCGCAGCTTCAACCGGTCGCCTTCGTATGAAACCAATTCGCTTCGCTGCGCGAGCTCGCGCACCAGCCCTGACACCTTGAGGCGGGACACCAACCCGGGCCAGTCGCCCTCAAAAGACGCTGCGGGCGCCGCGGGCGCGGCCGTTGCGGTCGTGGATGGCGGCGCCGCTTTCGGCGCGGGCGCGCTTGTCCGTGACATCGCACCCGCAGGCGCCTTCGCTGCCGTCGGTATAGCCGTCGGCGCGAAGGCGAGCATGCGCATCAATGCCATCGTGAAGCCCGCGTACTCGTCGGGCGCCAGCTGCATCTCATTGCGCCCGTGCAGCGCAATTTGATAAAACAACTGCACCTCGTCGGCCGCCAGCGTTGACGCCAGGCGCCGCAGATCTTCGGCATCGACTTCGTCGTCGGCGGCGCTTTCGACCTGCTGAATCAGCGCGACTCGATGCAGCAGACTCGCCAGGTCACGCATCGCCTGCGCAAACGAAACACTCTTTTCATTCATCTCGTCTGCAATGGCCAACGCCTGCTTCGGATCGCGCGCAGCGACCGCGTCGAGCACGCGCACCAGCGTGCCCTGATCGATCGTTCCGAGCATGGCGCGCACGGCTTCGAGCGTGACGCTGCCGGCGGAGTACGCAATGGCCTGATCGAGCAGCGACAGGCCGTC